>JAVBQQ010000014.1:0-26413 GCA_031548875.1 Oscillospiraceae bacterium | reverse complement strand
CATGGTCATCAGCAGCTGCGCACCAATCAATGTCCATACCCACATAGTATAACCTCCTTATTTCGCCGCCTTGGCAAGGCGGTCGTTTGCACGCTTGGCGCGCAGCAGGCCGGTCTCACCGGGCAATACGAGGGGTAGAATGATGCCGAGGACGACAGACACGATCGTGACCGGGTACATATTCAGCGCCAACGGGCTTCCCTCGGGAATAAAGCCAGGGGTCCAGAAGGTCCACCAGAAGTTCACGATGTAGGTGACGATGACGGTGATCCAGGCCGCGGTGCGGCTGATCTTGACCCACAGGCCCATGATGTACACCACGAACAGCGGGATGCTGAACGAGAAGCACCACAGGAACACCGGGAACACCACGTCGGCGGTGAGGGCGGGGATCGCGAAGAAGAGGCAGCAGAGGATCATGCACACGCGCAGGTTGATCATCTTGCCCTTCTCGCCCAGGTTTTTGAGGATGGATTTCTCAACGATGTCTTTTGCCAGAACCGCGCCGTTGCCCAGAACCACCGAGCCGCCTGTGGACAGCGAAGCCGCCAGCAGCGCGATCATCATGATGGCAAGCACGGGTGTGGGCAGCGCTTCGATGCCAAGCTCGATGGGAATGAAGCGGGCCACGCTGACGCCGGCGGCGTTCAGCCGATCAACCAGCACCGGAATGGAGGCGCCGGTGAGGGCGATGGCGACCCATGGGATGGACGCCATGCCGTTGATGGCGGCGCCCAGGAACACGCCCTTGCGGCAATCAGCATCGCTGCGGGCCGCAAAGAAGGGGATCGTGTTGTTGGGCGCCACGGCCGCCGCCGTCACGTGCAGCACAAGCACCGGGATGATGATCTGGAACATGATTCCCGGAGAGAAATCGAAATTCTGTAGGAAGGTGAGTTTCTCTGCCTCGTTGAAAAAGTTCAGTACGTGTGTCCATCCGCCGTAATTGGCGGCCATCCAAAGGCCAACCAGGCCCAATGCCAAGTACGAGCCGACGATCATGACGATGGCGTTCACCATGTTCAGGACAGCCATCTGCAGGATACCACCGAACAGCACGTAGATCAGGATAAGCACAACGGCGATGATGTAGCACAACCTGACGTTGCCGCCAAAGATGCCATTGGCACCGCCAGACAGGCCGTAGATGGCCGTGCCGGTGGCAATGGTCTCGGCCGCGCCGATACCTGTCCACGTGGCAACGGTAACGCCAGCCTGCAGCTTGCCCATGGCAGGGCCAAAGATTTTTTCCATGATGGCCGGGAAGCTGGGCAGGCCGGTCTCACGCATCCAGGGGCCAAAGAAGATCATCATGAGGGGCAGGAAGATACCGCCCGTGATGATGCCCCACCACAGCGTGGACGCACCCAGCGTGTACGCGCTCTCCCACAGGTTGAGCGTATGGCCTGCGCCCAGCGGGATGAGCACGAACGCGAAGGTCAGCATGATCCAGTTCAAGCCGCCCTCAGATTTTGTGAACGTGTCAGAGCTCTTGCTCTTACGGCTGGATACCACACCAACAATAATACTTACAACCGCATAGTACGCTATTGCAATTGCTATTGCCAACGTATTCACTCCTTTCAAATACACCAATATGCCCGGGGGTTGCTCCAATTATAGCGAGTTCGTTTTGCTTTGTCTATAATCGAAATTAGCTTTCGCCGTTCTACCTTAATTTTGTATAGTTTATTTATATAATATGAACAAAAAATGAACTCCACCCCGCCATGCCGGCAGATGGAGTAGTGTATACGGCGGACAGATTGTCGCTATATCGCAAACGAATAGACGTTAGCCTTGCAGGCGGCTGCGCTTGTGCTGGCTGCCCAGCCAGTTGGTGCCAAATACACCGGCAATAATGATGACCGCCCCCACGATGTGGTACCAGTATAGCGGCTCCGCCAGGATGAGCACGCCCGCAAAGATGGTGATGACCACGCTGAGATTCGAGAAGACGATCATGCGGGAGGACTCGATCTTGGACAGTGCGTAGCCGGCCAGGGCCGACGTGCCGAACAAGCCCGCCGCGCCCAGGTACAACACAGTGATGACTAGCCGCACATTGGCAAGCGGGGCGAAAAAGCCGGCGATATCGCCGGCCAGCAGGTGTTGGCCCAAACCCAAAAGGGTGAAAACGACGAACCCCATGAGCGTGATATAAAAGGTGAGCGCATAGGCCGAAAATCGTCCGGCCAGCCGTCGCATTAGAACCGTATACACGGCGAAGGAAAGCATGTTCAGCATCATGATGAGCGTGCCGCGCACATCGAAGGCGGCGGCGCTGGCGCCTTTCATCACCATGAGGAAGATGACTCCGCCCATCGACAGCAGAATGAACAGCACCTGCCCGCGGGTGGTGTGTTCTTTCAGGAAGATCGCGGCCAGCACCACAGTGACAATGGGCGCCAGCGCGGTGATGATGGCAGATTCGGTGGTGGGCAGCGTTTGCAGTGCAAATACCTGGGTGGAAAAAAAGACGAGCGGGTAGACGATGGTGAGCGGCAGGATAGCCAGCAGGTCCCGCGGCGCCGCCTTCACCTTCACTTTTCCCAGCAGTACCGGCACCAGCGCGCACAAGAACGCAACGGCCAACCGGTAGGACAACATCTCGAACGCCCCGGTGTAGTTTTGGGAAAGCTTTACGAACAGCGAGGTGAAGCCAATGATGCACGATTGCGCGAGTGCCGCCAAATACGCACTGACAGGTGTTTTTTCCTGATCCATAGCCTTCCCTCCCCTCCTGCCGCGGGACGCTCTGCAGCGCGCCTTACCCACACTTTTCCATTCAAGCACCATGATACACCCAAAATCGACCGTACACAAGTTTTTTGCGCCCTATTTGCGGTACTGTCCCCCTCTTATAGCAGATGCGAGTACGACAATTTTCGGCAATATTTCTAAAAAGCGCTCGGCTAATTCTATCGGAAAATCGTTTTTTGCCCTTGTTTCCCCATAATTCCTATGGTATATTATAATTACGAAAAAATGTTGTTTGGACAAATATTGCACACCCATTTGTTAAAATATTGCGGTGCGGCCATATAAATATTGCCACACGCCAAAAGGAGAGGTCATTTTGAAGGTTTCTACAAAGGGGAGATACGCCCTGCGCCTGATGGTGGACCTTGCACTCTGTGACACGAGCGAGTATACTTCCTTACGGGACGTTGCGCAGCGGCAGGAAGTGTCCATGAAGTATATGGAGCAGATCGTCAGCCAGCTGACCAAAGCCGGCTTTTTGCACAGTGTGCGGGGCCCGCAGGGCGGCTACAAACTGGCCCGCCAACCCCGGCAATACACCGCAGGTGAGATTCTGCGCGTAACCGAGGGCAGCCTTGCGCCCATCTCCTGCCTGGATGTGACGCCCAACCCCTGCGCACGCGCAGACCAATGCTCCACCCTGCCCTTCTGGGAGGGGCTGTACGTCCAGATCATGGACTACGTGAACTCCATCACACTGGAAGAACTGGTGGAGGAAGAGCGCAACCGTGTGCCCGTCCACGCCCATATTTCGGAGGCCTGAACCCATGCCCTACGCGCACGCTGAGGACTGCATCGGCAAAACGCCGTTGGTGCGTCTCTCCCATATCGAACAAAAAGAGGGGCTCTTGGCCCCTCTTTTCGCAAAGCTGGAGGGCAAAAACCCCGCCGGCAGCGTGAAAGACCGCGTGGCCAAAGCCATGCTGGACGACGCCGAGCGACGCGGCATCCTGAAACCTGGCGCGGTGGTCATAGAGCCCACCTCAGGCAACACCGGCATCGGCCTGGCGGCCGTGGGCATCCCCCGCGGCTACCGGGTCATCCTCACCATGCCCGAGACGATGAGCGCCGAACGCCGCAGCCTGCTGCGCGCCTACGGCGCCGAGCTGGTGCTCACCGAGGGAGCGCTGGGCATGCGCGGCGCCATCGAAAAGGCGAACGCTCTGGCGGCCGAACTACCCGGCGCGTTCATCCCCGGCCAGTTTGAAAACCCGGCCAACCCTGCCGCCCACGAGGCCACCACCGGCCCCGAGATTTGGCAGGACACAAACGGCGGGGTGGACATCTTTGTGGCCGGCGTGGGCACCGGCGGCACTCTCACCGGCGCGGGGCGGTACCTGCGCCGCCAAAAGCCGGGCGTCCACATCGTGGCGGTGGAGCCCGCCGCCTCACCTGTGCTCTCGGGTGGCCAACCGGGGCCCCACCCGCTGCAGGGCATCGGCGCGGGTTTTGTGCCCGCCGTGCTGGACACTGCGGTGTACGACGAGATCGTCACCATCACCGGCGAGGGCGCTTTTGAGGCCGGGCGCCTGCTGGCCGCGCAGGAGGGCATCCTCGCGGGCATCTCCTCGGGCGCAGCACTGGCGGCCGCCGTCTCGCTGGCAAAACAACCCGGGCACGCCGGCAAGCAGGTCGTCGTCCTGCTGCCCGACACCGGCGACCGCTACCTCTCCACTCCACTGTTCACACCCGAATAACGCAGTTGGCCCTATCACAAAACACCCGCCTGCAACACGCAGGCGGGTGTTTTGTGTTTGGCAGGCCCATCGCAAAGGGCAAGCCATCTCATTGCTCTTTTTCTTTGATCCGGGCAACGGTGATGATCGTGATCACCAGCAATACCGGTGTGGCTATGCAGAAGAACCGGAACAGAAACGCCAACACATCGCTTGGGGCCTGGGCCTCATAGCTGCCCATAAGAAAAAAGCCGGTCGCGCCCAACGCGAAGGAAAAAATGAGCGAGAGAACACAGCAAAGCAGCGCATATCCTCGTATCTTCCGCAATCCCTTCACCCCTCCTCGCCATCACCGGCAAACCACGCCCGCATCACTTCACACCCCGCAGTTGATGCGAAACACGTCGTCGATCATGCGGTGGATGAGCCGCGCGTGCTCTGAGTCAGCCAGCGTGTAGTGCACCTCTTTGCCCTGGCGGATGCTTTGCAGCACACCGGCCTTTTTCAACATGCGCAGATGATGGGAGACGGCAGGGTCGCTCATACCCACCGCCGCTGCAATGTTGGTCACACAGTCTTCGCTGTGGCACAGCAGGTACAGGATGCGCAGGCGGGAGGGATCACTCAGTTGGCCGAACACCTCGGCCGCCTCGGCCATGGCCGCTTCGTCCGGCATACCTGCCAGCGCCGCGTCCAGCTGGCCGCCGTGGTCGTGCGGCAGGGTCTTGCTTGCCATGGGAGCCTCACTTCTTTTTCTTCTTCTTTTTCTTTTTGCCGTCCGCGTCTTTCGCGTCGGCGGTTTTTGCATCCGCGCCCCGCTCCTGCAGCGCGCGCAGCTGTTCAAACGTCTCCTCGCTGATGACATGCTCCATGTTGCAGGCATCTTCGGCGGCCACTGCGCGCGGCACCCCCAGCGAGACGAGCAGCGAGGTGAGGACGGTATGGCGGCCATAAATGCTCTCTGCGGCGGCCAGGCCCTTGTCGGTCAGCGTCAGTTCCCCGTCGGGCGCCATGTCCAGGTAGCCGTCCCGCCGCAGGTTGCCCACGGCGCGGGACACACTGGGCTTGGAATACTCCATGTGATGGGCGACGTCGATGGAATGCACCACGCCCTTTTCCTGCTTCAGGACAAGCACTGCCTCCAGGTAATCTTCTCCCGATTTCCGCAACTTCGCCATGGGGCACGCTCCTTTCCGTTTGCAGGTTCCTTCCCGGCCCCAGTATAGCACGCGGGCCCGCAAAATACAATTTAGATGCCGGTCATCTCCGGCGTAGGCACAGTGTAGGTGGCGTAGCGGCCCACGATGTATAAAAGGATGTCCACAACCTTGTCCATATCCTCGGCGGCGATGCACTCGTTGGGGCCGTGGTAGTACAGCCCGCCGGTGCCAAGGTTGGGGCAGGGCAGCCCCATAAACGAGAGCGCGCTGCCGTCGGTGCCGCCGCGCGCCGCTTTCAGCACCACCTCGCGGCCCGCCTTCTCCACCGCCTCCTGCGCGATGACGATGAGGTGGTAGTTCTGCTCGATCACCTCGCCCATGTTGCGGTACTGGTCCTCCACCTGCACATGCGCGCAGCCCGCGCCATATCGGCGTTCCAGCTCGGCGGCGGCGTCTCGCACGGCCTGCTTGCGGCGGGCAAAACAGGCGGCGTCATGGTCACGCAGCAGGTACTCGCTGCGGGCGCAGGCCACCTCCCCCTCCAGCTTGTACAGGTGGTAGAAGCCCTCCCGGTCCACGGTGTTCTCGGGTCGCTCGGCGGCCGGCAGCATGCTGTCCAGTTCGGTGGCCAGGCGCGCGGCGTTCACCATGATGCCCGCGGCTTCGCCCGGGTGCACCTCCACGCCGGTGAACTGCACCACGGCCCTGGCCGCGTTGAAGGTCTCCCACTCCACCTCGCCCACCGGGCCGCCGTCCACCGTGAAGGCAAAGTTGGCGCCGAAGCCGGCCACGTCGAAGTCCGCGCTGCCGGTGCCCACCTCTTCGTCGGGCGTGAAGGCGATGCACACCCTGCCGTGGGGCATATCGCCCTGCAAAAGCGCCTCGCACATGGTCATGATCTCGGCGATGCCGGCCTTGTCGTCGGCGCCCAGCAGCGTGTCGCCCGAGGCGGTGATCAGCGTCTTGCCCGTCAGCTTCTTCAGCGCCGGGAAGGTGGCCACCGGGATGACCCTGCCGCTTGGCAGGTGCACGTCGCCGCCGTTGTATTTTTCGTGCACGACGGGTCTCACATTCTCCCCACAGGCGTCGGGCGAGGTGTCCATGTGAGCGATGAACCCAATGGCCGCCGCCTGCTCGAAGCCGGGCGTGGCCGGGATGCTGGCATACACATAGCACCTGTCGTCCCGCCGCACGTCCTGTACGCCCAACGCGGAAAGTTCTGCAGTCAGCTTGTCGGCCAGCGCAAACTGACAGGCCGAAGAGGGCCGTTGCGCCGCGTTGGCCTCGTCGGAGGTGGTGTGGATCTTCACATAGTCAAGGAAGCGTTCATAGGCGCGCATGGGGAAGTCTCCTTTTTGTTTGTCGTGTGTTGAAAAGCGTCACAGCACGAAGTGGTAAAAACGCAACAGATCATGAAAATCTCCCGATTCGAACAGGATGCTGCGCGGGCCGATCTGCTCGGCGCCAGGATAAAACGAGTTGTGGTACGCCTTCTGGTGCTCTTTGTAGGTCACCCGGGTGACGAAATACGCAGGCAGAGGCACCACACAGGGCGGCAGTTCGCCCAGCAGGGCCTGCTTCACGCCCGCGGCGATGGCCTCCTCGGCGTCGGCCGGGTGCAGGCCGATCATCGAATCCCCATGGCCGGCGCCGGTGGCCACCGTGGTAACGGCCGGCAGCCATTCCTTCGCCTCGGCGCACAGGTCCGCATCGCCCGAGACAAACACCAGTGGCACACCCAGCAGCGCCGCCGCGTAGCCCACGATGTGCATCTCGCTGGCCGGCCTGTCGTTGATAAGCAGCTCCGTTATGCCCGGGTTCATCGTGTGGGACAGCGGGCTGCCCGGGCTGCCCGCCTGGGAGTGGTAGCCGGTGAGCAGCAGCGCGTCAAAGCCCTCCAGGCCGCTCACCATCGTGAAGGGGTTGCCACTCCAGCCGCGGTTCACCCGCACGCCCCGGGGCAGGGCCAGGGGGTCGATGTTGCGGCCGGTGAAGTGGGCATCCTTCACCAGCACCTCCTGCGCCCCGGCGGCAATAGCCCCCTCGCAGGCGGCCGCCACCTCGGCGGTCATGCGCCGGCTGTAGTAATCGTACCAGCGGTTCTTATCCCCTTCGCCCACCTCTTCAAAATGGGCGATGCCGGCCGTTCCCTCCATATCGGCGGAAATATACACTCGCATGCGAATACACCTCTCTATGATTTGGGGCACAGCCAACAGACAGCCGCCCCCCTCTCTTGCGAAGCAACAACAAGGCGTGATACTCCGCCGCTTGGGGCGGAGTATCACGGGCCGAAGGCACACAGGGCGCGGGGCTTGCCCCGCGGCCAATACCGGTTATCTTTCCATCTGCAAGAAACGCACCGAAAACGGTCCCATCACCAAACCGCCGCCAAAATCCACGCGGCTGCCGTCCAACAGGTCCAGCGCCGTGCCGGCCTGCGCGTCGAAGTGGGCGGTGTGGGGCGCGTCCTCGGCGTTCAGGGCCACCAGCACGCGTTCGCCTTCCGTTTTCCGCTCAAAGATAAATTGCTTGTTGGTAAGGTACACCTGGCGGTAGCCCCCCTGTGTGAGTGCGGGGCTTTTGCCGTGGGCGGCGCACATGGCGCGCACGGTCTCATACAGCTCGTTGTGTACCGGCGCTTCAAAATTCGCGCGCAGGGCGGCGTCGCCCTCGCGCTTGTCGCCCCCGGCACCCCATTCGCTGCCGTAGTAGATGCAGGGGATGCCCGGCATACCCAGCAGCAACCCGTACAAAAGCGGCAGGTGGCGCGGCTGGGTAAGCACGGACGCCGCGCGGGTCACGTCGTGGTTGTCCACAAAGTTGAACAGGTGCAGGCCCTTGTACAGCGTCCAGTCCTCGGGACCAAACTGGCGGTTCAGGCTGTAGGCGATCTCGAACAGGTTGAGCATATTGAGGCTGGAGTACATGCCCTTGTAGCACTCATAGTTGGTGGCCGAGTCCAGCATGCCGGGCTGCACGATGGCCTTGTAGTCGCCGTGCAGCATCTCGCCCACCAGAAAGAACGCGGGTTTCAGCCCGTCCACATGCCGGCGCAGCCTACGCATAAACGCGTGGTCCAGGCAGTAGGCCACATCCAGCCGCAGGCCGTCAATATCGAATTCGCGCACCCAGCCGGCCACGCAGTCCAGCAGATACTGCACCACCTGTTCGCAGTGCAGGTTCAAGCGCACCAGCTCGTAGTGGCCCTCCCAACCGTCATACCAAAAACCGTCGCCATAGCCGCTGTCGCGGCTAAAGTCGATGTGGAACCAGTCCTTGTAGGGTGATCGCTCGCGGTTCTTCTGCACATCTTTAAACGCCCAAAATCCGCGTCCCACATGGTTGAAAACGCCGTCCAGCACCACGCGCAGGCCCGCCGCGTGCAGGCCGTCACACACGGCGGCAAACTCTTCGTTCGTGCCCAGGCGCGCGTCCAGCTTTGTGTAGTCGCGCGTGTCGTAGCCGTGGGCGTCGCTTTCGAACAGCGGGTTGAACAGCACCGCACCGGCACCCAGATCGCGGATATGGGGCACCCACGCCTCCACTCTGCGGATGGGCGCCGGCCCAGCCGGAGGCGGGCCGACATTGGCCGCGGGAGCGCCGCAAAAACCCAGCGGGTATATCTGGTAGAATACAGTTTCCTCAAACCACAAACGGCGTGTGCCCCTTTCGCGGTGGTATGCTTCGGCCGGATTGGCCTTCCGACATTATACCACAATTCCACACAAACGTGGTATACTGTTTCTATCGTGCGCACCATCGCCCCTCAAACGGGCTTGTATAGAAGGGAATGATATTTTATGGATTACCGCAGCTTTAAACAGGTCCCCGAGCAGGTCTCGCTGCTGGGCTTTGGCGCCATGCGGCTGCCGCAAAACGGCGAAAAAAGCAGCGATATCGACGCCGCAACCGCGCAGGAAATGTTCGACCTCGCCATCGAAGGCGGCGTGAACTACTTCGACACCGCCTACGTCTACCACGATGGCGCCTCCGAGGCGTTCGTCGCCCGGGCACTGAAGGGACGGGAGCGCTCCTCCTATTACCTCGCCACCAAGATGCCCATGTTCTTTTTAAAGGAACAGGCGGACCTCACCCGCATCTTTAACGAACAGCTGCAGCGCCTGCATACGGATTATATCGATTTTTACCTGATGCATGGGCTGGACGCCGGCTCCTTTGAAAAAGCGGAAAGTCTCGAACTGTACGAGTTTATGCTGGAGCAGAAGCGGGCGGGCCGCATCCGCCACCTGGGCTTCTCCTTCCACGACGCGCCCGACGTGCTGGAACGCATCTGCGCTGCCCACGAGTGGGACTTCTGCCAGATCCAGCTCAACTACTTCGACTGGACGCGCTACCAAAGCCGTGAGCAATACGAGATCCTGCAAAAACACGATATTCCCTGCATCATCATGGAGCCGCTGCGCGGCGGCGCCCTGGCAGACCTGGGTACCAAAGCCAACGCAATGCTGGAAGCAGTCGCCCCCGGCCGCAGCGTGGCCAGCTGGGCGCTGCGCTACGCGGCCAGCCTGCCCGGCGTGCTCACGGTGCTCAGCGGTATGAGCACGCCCGCCCAGGTGCGCGACAACCTGGCCATCATGGCCGATTTTGCGCCCCTTACAGACGACGAGCGCCGCGCGTTGGATGCTGCGCTGGACGCGTATGAAGGCACGCTGAAGATCCCCTGCACCAGCTGCCGGTACTGCGTCCCCTGCCCGCAGGACATCCCCATCCCCGGCGTGTTTGCAGAGTACAACCTTAACGCCAAGGACGACGACATGGCCCGCTTCACCTTCCTGTATGACCAGATCATGGAAGCCCCGGCCGCCAACTGCACCGCCTGTGGCAGCTGTGCGGAGCGCTGCCCCCAGCATCTGCCCATCCCCCAGCTGATGCAACAGCTGGACGCCAAGACCCTGCCCGGGCAGCTGGTGCTGTAGGCGCTGCCCGCAGCCGCCCCCAAAGGCACCTGTTCGGCAACCTCATGCGCAGCGCGCGTTGTGTTCCACCTGTTGCGGAACTGATGGGCGACTATTCGTACAGAGTACCGCCGCCGCCTTGCCCATGGCGCCTGCCCGGCAAACTCGCGCGTAGCGCATGTTTGCGAGCGGCGGAACGGAAAGTGACGATTCGCACAGAGTACCGCCCGCCGCCGCGCACTTTTAGCCTTGACATCGCCCGCCCCTATGGGTATAATGATTTGGTGACGCCCTTGGCCGTGTAAACACGCATGCGTATCACACGGCCCGGAGGTACAACCCGATGGAACTGAACCTGCAAAAGCTGCTGCGCGGTGCCGAGGCGCCGATGCAGGGCACCGTGAAATTCGATTTCTCCGCGCGAGATTTCTCCCATTTTTCGGTGCCGGAGCCAGCGATATTTTCCTACAACGCCCGGTTCGAAGCCGGCGCTGTTGTGCTGGATATCCGGCTGCAAGCGGGTATCGAGGCGTCCTGCGCCCGTTGTCTCGCGCCCATCTGCCGCCCTTGGACGGTGGAAAAGACCTTCCGCATCACCCGGGCGGACATGGACGAGGATTTCCCCGAGCTGCCTTTCACGCCTGCCGGCGGGCTGGATCTTTCCGAACTTGCCTACGGCGAGCTGCTGCTGGAGGTGGATCCCGTGCTGCTGTGCAGCGAAGACTGCGCAGGTCTCTGCCCCACCTGCGGGTTGCCCGACGGCGACTGTCGCTGCGAAGGCGCCGCGCAGGCTGAACAAACAGCATCCCCCGCGGGCGACCCTCGCCTGCAGGTATTGCGGCAACTACTATCCGACGACGAAACGACGGACGAATGACGTCCGGCCCCAAACCATGACGAGGAGGTGCTACTCATGGCAGTACCCAAAAGAAAACACTCCCAGGCCCGGCGCGACAAACGCCGCTCCAATGTCTGGAAGCTGGAGGCCCCCACACTGGTCACCTGCACACAGTGCGGCGCGTACAAGCTTCCCCATCAGGCGTGCGGTTCCTGCGGCTTTTACAAAGGCCGGGAAGTTGTGAAGCAGAAGGAAGACTGAGGTCTGTACGGCGCAGGGATGGCATCCCTGCGCTTTTCTTTTGCCCCATTCCCCCTTCTAAGGCAAACCCACCCCACCAGTGAAACGAGGCGACCGCCATGGCAGTGCGCATCAAAGACGTGGAGCCCGCCTCCCCCGCGCAGGCCGCCGGCCTGCGCGCCGGCATGCGGCTCATCAGCCTGGACGGCCACCCTATCCACGACGGGCTGGACTATGAATTCTACTCCCCTCCGGCGCAGCTTCTCGCCCTCGTGCAGGACGAAGAGGGCGGGCCGCCGCGCGAGGTGCACGTCCACAAGGAGGAATACCAGCCGCTGGGCTGCGTGTTCGAGAGCTACCTCATCGACGGGCAGCACGCCTGCAAGAACAGGTGCGTCTTCTGCTTCATCGACCAGCTGCCCAAAGGGCTGCGCCCCTCGCTTTACTTTAAAGACGACGACGAGCGGCTTGGTTTCCTGTTCGGCAACTACGTCACGCTCACGAATCTTTCCGATACAGAGATCGATCGCATCATCGAACAGCGCATCGCGCCGGTCAACATCAGTGTGCACACGGCAAGCCCCGCTTTGCGCGTGCAGATGATGGGCAACTCCCGCGCCGGCGAGGTGCTCGCTTACATTCCAAAGTTGGCTGCCGCGGGCATCCCGCTGAACTGCCAGCTTGTGCTCTGCCCCGGGCTGAACGACGGGGAGGAGCTGCGCCACACCATTGAATGGCTGGCCGGCTACCGCCCCGCGGTGCAGAGCATCGCCGCCGTGCCGGTCGGTCTCACCCGCCACCGGGAGGGGTTGTACCCGCTTGAGGGCTACACCCGGAAGACGGCCGCCGCCCAGCTGGACATCCTGCTGGAGATGGGCGATGCCTACCTCAAGCAGGGCGGCAGCCGCCTTGTTTTTCCCGCCGATGAATGGTTCCTGCTGGCTGGCCGCCCCCTGCCGCCCGACGCGTTCTATGAGGGCTATCCCCAGCTGGAGAACGGCGTGGGCATGTGGCGGCTGTTCCACGACGAATTTCTGGCCGCCCTGGACGACGCCACTGCGCCAACCGCACATCTGCCCGCCCCCTGCGCCGCCGACATCGCCGTGGGCACGCTGGCAGCCCCCCTGCTGGAGGAGCTGGCCGCGGCGCTGCACGCGCGTTTCCCTCAGGTACGGCTGTACGTGCATGCGATCGAAAACCACTTCTTCGGGCCGGACATCACGGTGACCGGCCTGCTCACCGGCGCGGACATCATCGCCCAGCTACAAGGCAGGCTACACACCTCCATCCTGCTGCTGCCTCCCCTGTTGCTGCGCAACGAGGGCGACCTGCTGCTGGACGGCCAGACGCCCGCAGGCATCGCGGAGACACTCGGCGTGGACGTCCGGGTGCCAAACGAGGGCGGCGCCGGGCTGGTGGACGCCCTGCTCCATGCCAGGCTGCCATAAAGGCATACCAAAAGCCCAGAAGCGAAACCAACCGCCCGCCACACACCAAAAAACAGGAGGCCTTTCCATGCCAAAACCCATCGTCGCCATTGTGGGGCGGCCCAACGTGGGCAAATCCACCCTGTTCAACAAGCTGGTGGGCAAGCGCCTCGCCATCGTGGAGGACACCCCCGGCGTTACACGGGACCGCCTGCACGCCGAGGCCGAGTGGCTGGGCCGCCCGTTCATGCTCATCGACACCGGCGGCATCGAGCCGGACACCGACGACGACCTGCTGCTGCGCATGCGCCAGCAGGCCCAGCTGGCCATCGACACGGCAAACGTCATCCTCTTCGTCACTGATCTGCACAGCGGCGTCACGGCCAACGACGCCACCATCGCCGCAATGCTGCTGCGCAGCGGAAAGCCCGTGCTGCTGGTGGTGAACAAGGTGGACTCGACCGGCGAGCCGCCGCTGGAACTGTACGATTTCTACTCGCTCAGCCTGGGCGAACCCTTCGCCGTCTCTTCGGTGCACGGCCACGGCACCGGCGACCTGCTGGACGCCGTGTTCGAACACTTTCCGCCGCCCGAAGAGGTGGCCGAAGAGGGCGACCGCATCCCTGTCGCCATCATCGGCCGGCCCAACGTGGGCAAGTCCAGCCTGGTCAACCGCATCCTGGGCGAAGACCGCATGATTGTGGCCGACGAAGCGGGCACCACCCGCGACGCCGTCGACTCTGATGTGGACAACGAATACGGCAGCTTCACCTTTATTGACACGGCCGGCCTGCGCCGCCGCAGCAAAGTGGAGGACGGTGTGGAGCGGTACAGCGTGTTGCGCAGCCTGGCCGCTGTAGAACGCGCCCGCGTAGCCGTCATCCTCATTGACGCCGAGACCGGCTTCACCGAGCAGGACTCCAAGGTGGCCGGCTTCGCCCACGAGGAGGGCAAGGCCTGCATCATCGCCGTAAACAAGTGGGACAAGATAGAAAAAGACGACAAAACGATGAACGAGATGCGCAAGAAGCTGGAAAAAGACTTCTCTTTCATGTCCTATGCGCCCATCATCTTCATCTCGGCCAAGACCGGCCAGCGCCTTTCCCGGCTGATGGAGCTGATCCAGTACGTGGACGGGCAGAACGCCATGCGCATCACCACAGGCGCGCTGAACAGCCTGCTGGCCGACGCCACCGCCCGGGTGCAGCCCCCGTCCGACCGCGGCCGACGGCTCAAGATCTTCTACATGACGCAGGTGTCCACCCGCCCGCCCACCTTCGCCTGCTTCATCAACGACGCCCGCCTCTTCCATTTCTCCTACCAGCGCTACCTCGAAAACCAGATCCGCGCTACCTTCGGCCTAGAGGGCACGCCCATCCGCATGCTGACGCGCGAGCGGGAGAGAGCAGGGGACAAAAAATAGCGGTCTTGACCACGGCGCAAGCCCCTTGTATCACGGGCCTTTGGCCCGTGATACACCATCTCTTAGATGGTATATTCCTCATTTGTTGCTATTTCGCAAAAAGTACCCAAACAAAACCCCCGGCTCACCAGCCAGGGGTTTTCCTCGTCCGAAACACAATTCTCATCATCCACACCAATGGCCCTAATCCTTGAACGCCCATAGCCGTTGGCCAAGGTAGTTCAGCGAGGTGAAGAACACCTGCGCCACCAGCATGGCGATGCGCGTTACCCACTCGGCCGAAACCGAAGGGAACACCGCGCCCATGAACGCCGGCACCAAGAACTTGGACAGCCCAAAACTGATGAGGTAGCATCCGCCGATGACCACCACAAAGCGCACCAGGCTCTGCCGCAGCGGCGCCTTGCTTTTAAAGCTGAACCGCCGGTTCAAAACAAAGCTGGAAACGCCGCACACCACATACATGATGGCTGTAGACATCCAATAGCCTGCCGTCGGGCCCAGCGCGTTCGAGATGGGCCGCAGCAGTAACTGGCTTCCCGCCATGGATATGAGCGTATTGCCTGCGCCGATGATCAGGAAGATCAGCAGGCTTTTGTCCCAAAAAAAGTGGAACAGCTTCTTGAATGGATTTGTCCCCTTTTTCACGCTGTCCCCCTCTCCTCTGTCTGACTTTGCTCTCTTTCGTCCGTCAACTTTTATATGTTCATCATGAAATCGTCTTTTTTAGCCCTGAGAAGTCCTTGACGGCCTGCATCCCAATTTTGAAGATCCTGCGTATGTTGATGCTATTCACGCCACCCTGCCTGGGGCGAAACGTGATGGGAACATACCGTATCCTGGCCTTCGCTTTCTCGTATAGGACGGTCAGCAGTACATTGCTGAGGTTATAATCCTTGGGTATCTTGGGTAGGTATTTTTTCAGTGAATCAGTACTCATCAGGCGGAACGGCGTGTTGGCGTCTGTTATCCACAACCCAAACGAGAAAAAGAGGACGAACTTCAGCGTCTTCGTCACCATCACCCGGCTAAAGCCATCCTGGCGTCCTTTGCGGTAGCCTATCTGGATGTCATAGTTTTCCCGCTGCTGCCAAAGCTGCCAAAACTCATCCGGCAGTGTCTGCCCGTCCGAATCCGTCTGGAACACGTAGTTTGCACCCTGTTCTACCGCGTAGTTATACCCAAACAAAACTGTGCCGCCGTGGCCGCTGTTCGCCTTCGTGATCGCCTCCAGATGGGGAAGCTCACTCTGCAACTCCTGCAGTTTCCGATAGGTAGAATCTTTGCTGCCATCGTCGATAATCACCAACTTGCCTCCGGTTTTTTCAACGATTTTATGCCATTCCTTGGCAACAGCATCAATGTTTTCCTCTTCGTTGTACGCTGGGATAACGATATACAAGGCATCCATCCGCATTCCCTACTCCCTATCAAAAAGTAACCATCCACCTTCGTTTTATCAGCCCATCTTCTGGCTTTGTGTAATTTTTTCCGCCAAAGACTTGGCCTCCAATATAGCCATATCCATATTCATGTATTTGTAAGAGCCCAGCCGACCCGCCAAAAAGAGATTCTTACATTTCTCAAGTTCTCCTACATAGGTGGCATACACCACGCTGCTTTCATCCGAAGGAATGGGATAATACGGCTCATGCTGGTCATCCTGCCGGAACTCCATGGGGTATTCCCGCATGATCACACTCTTCGTATATGTCTTCTCCGGGTAAAAATGTCCAAACTCGGTGATCCTTGTAAAATCAGGGGCGTTTGGGTAATTCACCACCGCCACCGGTTGAAACGGCCATTCTTTGTCCTCAAACCGAAACTCGAGCGTTCGATACGGCAGCGCCCCATACCGATACGCCAGCAGATGATCGATGCGCCCGGTGTATATCAAGGCGTCCTCTATTGCATTGCCGTCAAAAAAAAGCCCCTCGTCTGAAATCTCTATCCGGTCGTCGGCGTCGCAAGCCAGGTGCAGATGAATATTTTCATGCTCCAGGACCGTTTCCAGGAAGGCGGTGTATCCATTTTGGGGCATCACCTGGTATTTGTCCGCAAAATACCCGTCTTCGTAGGACAAGCGTACGGGCACCCTGTCCATGACGTTCCCGCCCAGTTCTTCCGGTTTTCTTCCCCATTGCTTGAGCGTATAGTTCAAAAACACATGCTCGAAAATAAAATCGGCCAGTTTTTTCAGGTCGTCGTCTTCCGCCTTCCGCAGCTCTCCGATCGTGACCGTTTTTTCATCGCCGAAATGCCCGATCAACTTCTGCTTGTATCGTTCCGCCTTGTCCTGAGAGAAATTCTGTTCTATGGACCTGAAGTTGAACGGGATGGGGCAAAGCGAGCCGTTGATTTCGCCCAGCACGCGATGCTTGAATATGTCCCAATCCGAAAACCGGTTGATAAACGCGAATGCCTCCTCGGAATTCGTGTGGAAAATATGCGGCCCAAACTCATGCACCAGGATGCCATCCGCGTTCATATAATCGTAAATAGCGCCGCCGATATGGTTTTTCTTCTCATATATGTGTACAGCAAACCCCTTTTCGGCCAAACAACGCGCCACAACACAGCCCGACAACCCCGCCCCAACAACGACCATGTAGTCCTCCTCAATATGGAAAGCAGATGGTTCACACGGAACCCATACAATACCACAACGAAACAATATCATTCTAACGCAAATTGCATCATTCTGTTATTCAGTTCCCGGCCCTTTTCCTTGTTTCGCTGTGGCGGCTTCACCGGCTTTTTGCCCCTTCCGCCGTTTCGCCCGCATCCCCACAAACACACACAGCACCACAAACAACACAAACCCCACGCAGGAAAGCAAGAGCCCAATCTTCAGCCCCGGCGCCACATAATACAGCTCGATCCGGTGGTCCCCCGCGTCCAGCGGCAACGCCATGAACATGCCGTTCGCGGGCAGAAGCTCCTGCTCCACGCCGTCCACGGTGGCCTTCCAGCCCCTGTCGTACGGGACGGACAGGACCAGGAATTTGTTCTTCGAGAGGGAGATGTCACCGCCGATGCGGTTTGTGGCCACCTGCACGTTTTCCAGGGTCTCCTGCCCCAGCGCCTGCGCCTGCGCGGCGTATTCGTCCATCGGGTAGCAATAGACACGCACATCGTCCAGGGTGTACTCGCCCGTTCGGGAAAAGGTAAGCGTCACCGCGCGCTGGGGATACGTCCTGTAACCCGCATTGATCAGGTAATTGTGGTTCCCCATATAGAACCGGTCCGATGGGAAGCGGGCAAACACCTTGTTCGAGACGCGCCGCACGCTTGTCAGCTTGATGTTCAGGACAGACTCGAGTTCCGAATCCAGGCCGGCAAGCTGAACATAGGTCTCGCTGTTCGGCAAGCCTTCAAAGCTGACCCTCATCGTAGCGTTCGCGCGCTGCACCACCAGCTTGCCGTCCTTCCAGGTCATGCCGTTCAGTTCGCATTTCGCCGGTATCTTCTCGGTGGAGAAGGTGAGGTCTGCGGACGTTGCGTTCGCATATTGGATGGGCAGGGCCACGGCCTGCATCGCACTCTCCTGCCGGTTAAGGCGGCTCATCTTTTTGTATTCCGAAGCCGGGATAGCTGTATCATAGGTATAGCCCAATGGCAGGGCGTACTTATTCACATACAGGTAGGAGTCGTCCACCCGCCCGTACCACTCGAATCCATACGGAATATACCTTGACCTCCTGGGATTCGGATCTGACTTCTCGGGGACGGCAACATATTTGTATTTTACCGAGAAGAGTTCCCCCAGCGCCGTGCGGTCATCAAAACCCGTAACCTGAAAAGACATGTTCATGTCTGCATTCCCAAAGTCCTGCATGCCGTTGGCATAGCTGCCCGAAAGGGTGCTCCAATACTCGGTGACCCCGTAGTAGGAGTTCACCATGGCGGCATTGGGCAGCTGGGAATTTTCCGTATACTGGGAACGGTAGATCCCTGTATCCTCCAGTTCGGCCGGCAGCTCGGCCATGGAGGAATAGCGTTTCTGTGTCTCGCCATGATGGTCGTACTCTTGCACGTAGCTTCCATAGGTGTTCGTAAAGGTGATACGCGCATTGGCAACCAGGTTCAGGCAGACGATCGCCCCCAGGCAGAGCGCCGCACCCGCAAAGGGATAGCCCTTCAAAAGAGAGGACTTCCCTCCAAACGCACCCGAACGCTCCTTTTCAAGGGAACCGCCACGGCCGTTCGCGCCAAAAACAGGGCGCAGGATGCACCACAATACGGCAACAAGAAAAAGGATGGCAAGCAGGAGGGGGAGGCGCCTGGTTTTAGCCGCCATACATAGAAAGATGTAAAGGGCCGAAACGAGAAGAACCGGGATGGCCTCCCGCCGCGTGAGCCGAAACAGGTAGGGCAATACATAGGCAACCGCAGCGCACAGCACAAAAGCAAGGATATAGCTCCAACGGTAAGACGTATAGCTCATCCCGTTCATCAACTGGCTGCCCACCGGCATAAGGCGCAACAAAAAGCAGATGCCCAGCAAAATCAGCAGAGGCTTGCGGCAGGGAATGTCTTTTTTCGCAACCAACGCCACGATCACCGGCAGTACGATGACGGTATAGGCCAGGTGCTGCCCATTTTCCGGGGCGACAATAAAGGATTTGATAAGGACCATGTACTGATCCCATTGGAAAAACAACAAACTGCCAAAACCTTCCTCCGTACCCAAGGCGCGGGAGCTGGTCAGAAACCCGTACACTAGGGGAAGAAGCATGGCCGCCGCCATGAAAACACCCAGAATATAGAACAGGATGGTGCGCACGCTATACCGCAGCACCGCCCTCCCGTAATGCCCGGCATGCAGCGTGTACACCCGCACCAGGGCATAGATGACAACAAAGATAGTGATCATGAACAGCATATAGAATCCCGTCATAGCCAGGAGGAAGATCATGACCGTGAACAGGATGGGCGAACGATTTTTCAGGATCATGTCCAAACCCAGGATGACAAGCGGAAGATAATCCACGGCATTGAGGAAGACCGAATGGCGCACGCCGATAATAAGCATATAGCCGCAGAAGGTGTAGGCCAGTGCCCCCAACAGGATGGCCCAGCGCTCAAAATGCCCCTTGAAATGCAGGGCACAGATGGAAAAGGTAAAGCCCGCCATATACAAACGGACAACGACGACCCAGTTGTAGTAACTCTCCAACGCGTTTTCCGGCACAAAGGCGCTGAACACCTGAAGCAGATCCCCCGGCCCGTTGTGAGCCATCACACGGAAAAAACTGTCCCCCATGCCAATGCTCAGGTCCATCGCGGGCACTGTGGGCGCTCCGGCCAGGATGCTGGAAAACAGCTCCCTGTAAAACCTGCCAATGTACTGAAGCGCGACATAATGCTGCCTGTATCCGTCATCATTCCAGATAAAAGAGTAATTATAAAGAAAAAACGCATAATAGCCAAGCGCAAAAATTACCGCGAACAGCACGGTATACAAAATAAAATATTGGGCATATGCAATCCGGCTTTTTTTACGGGAAGCAATTGCGCTACCTTCCTTCCCGAAAAGCATCGCCCAAAACCCGCGAAAAAAATCAATTACCCGGCCTTTTTTCGTCACGAAACATCCTCCCCGAAGTGCGAGACACTACTGTACCATACAAAATAAAATTATAACACAATGGCCATTTTTATTCAATAACCGACATTTTTCCCACAGGTAACGCAAGAAAAAGGCATGGATCGGGTTTCCCCGGCCCATGCCTTTTGTTCTACAACGATACGCGGTGGCCTCACTGCGCAACCCGCGTCACGGTGGCGCCCGAGGTGTCGGTGCCGTCGATGGTCCCGGTGTAGTAAATGGTGACCTGGTCGCCTATCACAAAGCCCTTCGGATTTTCCTCCGGCACGCCGGCGATATTGAACTCGAGCGTCGCGTCACCTTGTGGCTGGATGACCAGCGTGGCGCCGTCCGAATCAACGATTGTGCCGCTGATGGACAGTTCGGCGTCTGCGGCGGGTGTGCTCTGGGCGGCCGGGGTGCTCTGCGCCGGCGCCGCTGCGTCGGCATTGGGCGTGTTGGACGCATCCTGCACAATGCGGGTCAACGTCATGCCCGAGGTGTCGGCGCCGTTCAGCGAGCCGGTGTAATATACAGTCACCTCGTCGCCCACCACAAGGCCATGAGCCCCGGTGGAATCCACGCCCGCGATCTCAAAAGTAAGCGCGTCGCCGCCGTCCGGCTGGATCACAAGCGTCGCCCCGTCACTCTCCAAGATAACCCCGGTGATAGCCTGTTCAGCCTCGGTGGCCTGGCTGGTAGGGGCGGTGCTGGCCGGGGCAGTGCTGGCGGGCGTGGACGCGGGAGACTTGGAGCCGCCGCAGGCCGCCAGGGAAACTGCCAAAACCGCGGCAAATGCCATTGCAGGAATCATTTTCGGGATACGCATACTGTTCCTCCCATTTTCATACATTACTTGATGTGTGGTACAGGAAGGTCTTTTCCGTGCAATCGACGGGCACCCTGCGGAGCGTGCGGGCGCGAAGGACATCCGTTTCCAAGTATACATCAGCAAACCAAGGGGAACAATAACGTTTTCTGCACAGAAAGTATATGAAAACGCCATTTTTCAGATATGCGCATCCTCTTTTGGCGCACATGTCCGTCTATGCGCGCCAAGGCCGCTCTGGCCTAACCCGGGGCGGCCTTCCGCATGCGCCGCGAAAGAGCCACGGCCAGCAAGATTGCCAGCACACCGCCCGAAAGCTTCGCCAGAATCATGGGGAACACCATCTCGGCGTTGGCGCCGCCCGCAAAGGCCAGCGCGTCGCCAAACACGAACGAGCCGGACACCGCGAACGCCACGTTGAACAGCTTGCCACGGTCGTCCATCGTGTCGATGACGCTCCAGATGGGGATGCTGCTGGCCAGCTGGGTAAGCAGGCCGGTGCTGGCCTCGCGGTTGATGCCCATATGGCCGCCCACCCGTTCGATGCCCCGGCCCAGTACCCTGTTGAGGAAGTGGATCATGGGGAACGCGCCGGTGAGCACGATGGCGATCTGCCCCACCAGCAGCAGGGCGATCTCGAAGGGCACGCCGCCCAAGATAGGGTCTTCGGTCACCATCTTGTTGAACAGCGGGAACTGGATACCGGTGATGTACTGGAAGATGGCGATGACTGGGCTGACCGTGATGACCGCCGTAACAATGGCGCCAAAGATAGAGAAAAGGCGCAGCATCACGTTCTGAACAAGGGCCAGCCCCAGCGCCACCACCACGGCCAGCACAATGACCGGAAGCGTGTTGATGAGCAGTTCCCCCAACGGCAGCGGGGTGCTTGTCATGCCCATAGCAAGGCCGCCCACAAGGCAGCCCACAGGCATGGTGACGATACCCACCAGGATGCCGGTGGCCAGGATGGGGCGGTCCTTCTTCTGCATCATGGTCAGCGCGAAGGGGATGGTGAAGCAGACGGTGATGCCCATCATGGAGGCGACAATGAGCCCGGCGTAGGAGGCGATGGCCACATCGCCCGCCGACAGCTGGGTGGCCAGCGCGTACCCGCCCATGTCCAGCGCCAGGAAGGAGCCGAACATGGCCGGCGAAGCGCCGATGGCGGTGTAAAGGGGCGTCACGATAGGCCCCAGCAACACCAGCAGCACCGGCGAGAGCGAGACGATACCCACCACGGCCAGCGCCAGCGGCCCCATGGCCATGAACCCTTCGTCGAACTTTTCGCCGTAGCCCATCTTGTTGCCGCGCAGCTTGTCCACAAGCCCCACCACCGAGAAGACGGCCAGTATCATCATCACCACCGAGGAGACACTCAGGCCTTGCAGCCACTCGGTAAATGATGTAGTAAATACACTGATGTCTGTAATACTGCTAATCAATTCACTGAACACAAAATCTACCCCTTGATTTTATTGCCTGTGATTTCCGCACGATTTGATCTTGCCGCTACTATCTATCCGCTGCGCATCACTGCGCGCAAGGTGGGATCCCTCTCTGGCGCAGCCCGGCCCACTCAGCCGCCGTGTACCGGGCAGCCGCTCTTTGGCAGATGGTCGTTCTTGTACACGCCCTGCGCCGCGGGACAGTTTGGCCCGGCGGCGCTGCCGCTCGCCGTACAATAGGCGTAGCTGCCCACATTGCCCCCCGAGGGGAACTCCTTGTAGGGCAGGCCCGCCTGCCCCTGGCTCATCACCTGGCGCCAGGCCAGCGTGGGAGGGTGGTTACTGTTATCCACGCCCAACGGCATGTTCTCGTCGTACCCGTACCAACTGGCCGTCACGTAGTAGGGCGTCAGCCCCACAAACCAGTGGTCGCGGTTGTCACTGGTGGTGCCCGTTTTGCCCACGCTGTCCATCTCGCCGGGTATGCCCATGCCGGCAGCGGTGCCGTTCACCACCACCTCGCGCATCAGGCGGTTCAGGATATACGCGCTCTCGCGGTCCAGCACCTGTTTGCTGGCCGTCTCCTTCACCAGCAGGGACGTGCCCGTGCCGGCCGTGATGCGGCCAAAGGTGTGCACGGTGGGCACGTAGCCCCCATTGCCGAACATGGCGTACGCCTTGGCCATCTCCACCGGGCTGATGCCGTGCGTACTGCTGCCCAGCACCATAGGGCCGGCGTCCTTGTCCGCCCGCACGATAGTGGGGATCTCCAGGTCGTTCTTCACAAACCGGTACACGTTGCCAATGCCTGCTTTGTCGCCCACGCGCACGGCCACGGTGTTCACACTCTGCGCCAGCCCCTCCCGCACCAGGATATCCCGTCCGGAATAGGTGTTCGTCACGTTGGAGGGCCAGTCGATCATCTCGCCCGTCTTTTTGTCCTCAATCTTGCGCACCGTGCTGTCGTTGAAAGCGCTTGACCAGGTGATCTTGTTCTCCTTAAACGCGACGGCGTAAGGGCCAATGGGCTTCATCGTGCTGCCCACCTGGCGGTTTGCCTGGGTGGCCCGATTGAACCCCCGGCTGATCGTCTTGTCACCCAGGCCCCCCACTACGGCGCAGATGCCGCCGTCGTAGTCCAGGCTGACCATGGCCGCCTGCGGGTAGGCGGTGTACTTGCCCTTCAGGGGGTTGTTGTCCTCGTCGTACAAAAGCACGCCATTCTCGTCCTTCAGCTGGCCGGTGGCCTGCGTGCCCGGCCGGGGATACAGCCAGCCGTTGCGCAGGGTCTCCTCCATGCTGCTCTGCAACGCGGGCACCACGGTAGTGTAGATGCGCAGGCCGCCATTGTACAAAAGGTTGGACGCTTCCGCACGGGAGAGTCCCCGCTGGTCCACCAGTTCGTCCCGCACCTCGTCCATCACCGCGTCGGTAAAATAGCTGGTCACATAGCTGGGGCGGGCGGGGTCGCCCTGCCCAGTGACGGACACCGGCGTCGCCACGGCTTCGTCATGCTGCGACTGGTTTATGTACCCCTGCTCCAGCATCAGCTCCAGCACATAGTCCCGGCGTTCCTTGTGCTCGTCCGGGTGGGTGGCCGGGTTGTACCGCGCGGGGTTGCGTGTGATGGCCGCAAGGCTGGCGCACTCGGCAAGGGAAAGCTGGTCCACCGGTTTGCCAAACTGTTTCTTCGCCTCGGCCTGCACGCCGGCCGTGTTGCCGGTAAAGCTGATGGTGTTAAGGTACGCGTCCAGTATCTCGTCTTTGGAAAAATGCGCCTCCATGCGCCAGGCGCGGTACACCTCGCGCAGCTTGCGCAGATAGCCGGCCATGTTCGAGTCGTCATCGTCACGGGTCAGGTTTTTGATGAGCTGCTGGTCGATGGTGGAGGCGCCCTGGCGGATGCCGGAGCCGGTCAGCTTGTAGCGCAGCTCGTTGAACACGGCGTAGACCGTGCGCTTGATGTCCACACCGCTGTGTGAATAGAACTTCCTGTCCTCCACGGCCACAAACGCGTCCCGCAGCTGTTGGGGGATCTGCTCGCTGGGCACGTACTCCTTGTTCTGGGTACAGGGCAGCGTGGCGTACACGCCGCTCTCGCCAGTCTGCTGGTCGGTATAATACAGCACCGTTTCCGTTCTGTAGGGCACCTGGTCCAGGTCCAGCCACAAATCGTCGTTGCGGGTGGTGTACAGCCAGAAGACGCTCACCGACACGGCCAGCAGGGCCAACACCCCCAGCACCGAGAACACGATGGTGCCCGCCGTACGCCGGCGGGTCCAAGCGCGCCTTTCGCGGCGCTCGCGCCGGGGCGCTTTGCGGGGATGTTTGTATGGGCGCTCTTGCTTGGATTTTTTTCGTTTTTGCGTCGGTTCTTGGCGCCGTCCGTACAGGACGTATGGCTCATATCGTTCATACGCGTCGGCCCGGCGGGCGGTCTTCTGGCGCTTGGGCTTTTTCTGCCTGCGGCGCGCGGGCTGCTCCCATTCCCCGGGCTCATCCGCGTAGGCGTCCTCCCAGCCATACATCTCCTGCGGCGCATCTCCCACGTCCATCAGCTGCCACACGTCCGCCGGAGCGTCTTGCGCAGCGTGGCGGCCCATCTGGCGCTGGCGTCCGGCGCCCGCGCCGCGGGACGGGTACCCGCCCTCGTTCTCATCCGCCAGGTCCCACACCGTGGGCGCCTGGCTGCCCGCATCCACAGGGAATTCCTCACCGTCCATCTCCAGGTCGGGTGGTATCTCCCATTGCAGGCCGTCGGGCAGGCGGCGGTCCATCCGCCCCGGGGCTGGTGTGGCGTGGGGCGGCGTACGCCGGGGCTCCGGTTTTCCACCCCGGCCGAACAAACCCGCGGCCGGCTTGCGCCCGTCCTGCTGTGCCCCGCGGTACACCCGCCGTCCGTCGCGCCCGTCGCCCGTCCCGTCATTCCCGTTTCTATGAGGCATCACGCCACCTCCTCTCCCGTTCCAGTCCGCACATTTACCTGCTATTATACCTGTTTTGGATGAAAAATGTGCGAATTTTGCAACTTTCACGATTTTGTAATAGAGTCTTTAGAAACGATCCTTCAGCATATATGTGCATAAAAAGCGCGTCCCAAAAGAATAAAGGCGGGTATGGCAGACGCCCGCCCATTCTTTGGCCACACAGCCCGCCGCCTAGATCCACCCAAGCGAGCGCAGCAAAAACACCCAGGCAAACATGCTGAGGATGGAAAACACCGACGTGAACACGACGATCTCGCTGCTCAGCTCCGGGTCGCCGCCCATGGCGCAGGCCATGGGGTAGGAGCTGGCCGCCGTGGGTGAGCCGAACACGATGAGCAGGCCGGCCAGCGGTATCCCGCGGAAGCCCAGCAACGCGGCCGCCCCCACGGCCAAAAAGGGCACCAGCACCAGCCGGGTGAGCACCACGCCCAGCAGGGTCTTGCGGTTGCGCGCGGCCGAAGAGAAGGTGAACCCCGCGCCCATCACAAAGAAGGACACCGGGGTGGCGCAATCGGCAAACCCCCACACCGCCTTGTGCAGGAAGGTTGGCAGCTGGATATTCGCCGCATAGAAGATGGCACCCAGCGCCAGTGCGATGATGAGCGGATTTGTGCCAATGCGCACAAGGATGCTCTTCCAGTCCGGTTTTTCTCCGCGGAAGGTCTCCAGCGTTATGACGGCCAGTACATTATAAATAGGCACAATGACAGCCACCATCAGGGCCACCACGCCAATGTTGCCCTCCCCGTAGAGGGACAGTGCCACCGGCAGGCCAAACAGCGCCGTGTTGGAGCGAAATATCCCCTGCACTACAACGCCACGGCGCGGGTTCTCCCATATCAGGCGCGGCACGATGAGCATGAGCGCAAAATACAATGCCAGCGACGCCACCACAAGGAAGACAAGCAGCCCGACCGTGCTCGCGTTCAGCAGGCCGTGCAGGTCGCTCTCCACCATGTTGCGGAACAAAAGCAGCGGCAAGAAGACCTTGAACACCACCTCGTTGGCTTTGCGCACCCACTCCCCGTCCAGCTTCAACAGCCGCCGCATGGCATAGCCCACCGCCATCCACAAGCAGAGAGGCAGCACCACCTGCAGCGATACCTGCAAACT
>JAVBQQ010000005.1:0-4814 GCA_031548875.1 Oscillospiraceae bacterium | reverse complement strand
GTCGGTGCCGGTGTCGCCCCCGCCCACCACGACGACGTCCCTGCCCGCCGCGCTGACGAAGCCGGCGGGCTCTTTGCCGTCCAGCAGGGCGCGGGTGGCGCCGCTGAGGTAGTCTACCGCCGTCACCACGCCCTCGACGTCTGCCCCGGGGGCGGACAGCAGACGCTGCCGCCGGCTGCCGGCGCAGAGCACGGCGGCGTCGAAACCGTGGATGAGCGCGGAGGCGGGCAGGCCCGGCCCGCCTACAGTACAGGAAAGCTCGAATGTGACGCCCTGCTGCTTGAGCAGCTCCACCCGTTTTTCCAGCACGCGTTTGTCCAGTTTCATGTTGGGGATGCCGTACATGAGGAAGCCGCCGGGGCGGTCGGCCCGTTCGAAGACCGTTACCCGGTTGCCTAGGCGGGAGAGGGCGTCGGCGCAGGCAAGGCCGGAGGGGCCGCTGCCCACTACGGCCACATGCCTGCCTGTGGAAGGCGCGCAGATATGTGCGCCAAGGCCGCCTGCAAGGCCCCAGTCGGCCAGGGTGCGCTCGATGTCCCGCACGGCCACGGGCTCTGCATGCTCGCCCAGCGTGCAGCTGCCCTCGCAGAGGGCGGGGCACACCCGGCCGGTGATCTCGGGGAAGGGATGGGTGGCCGACAGCCGGCGGTAGGCCTCTTTCCACTGGCCCTCGTACACCAGCTCGTGTGTCTCGGGCATCAGGTTGTTCAGCGGGCAGCCGATGCTGCCGCCCTCCACCATCATGCCCGCGTGGCAGAAGGGGACCCCGCAGTCCATGCAGCGGGCGCACTGCTCCTGCAGGGTATCCTCACCGCAGGGCAGGGTGAATTCCGCGTAGTCACCCACCCGTTCAAAGGCGGGGCGGTGGGCGGCCGTTTGGCGGGCGTATTCGATGAATCCGGTTGGTTTTCCCATGGGGGTTCCTCCGCTATGGATGATATCTATAGAAGATAGATTGGTCGGATTTGCGGGCAGACGTTTTGCGCTTTTGGGCGGGCGATCGGGCAACCATTTACGATCTGGAAAAAATAACGCAGGAAAGTGGAGTAATCTGCCGCAAAGACGTGCAGGGGATTGTGTAAACACCAGCTAATGCGAAATGACGGCGTTGAAGGCGTACAAGAGGCTTTCCTCGCGGGGCAAAGACTTTTTCCCGGCTTCCTCCAGCGCTTCAAGCACCTTTTTGTACGCGTGGGGGATCACCCGCCAGAAGGGGCGTTCCCCACGGGCGATGCGCTCCAGCGCCTGTTTTGCGCGGGTGCTGCCCGTGTGTTCCAGCTGTTTTTCAAGCAGCGGGTAGAGGTCTGCCAGGTCTGCTTCTTCGATGGGGGTTACCTCTGCCTTGGCGGTGTTGATGCCGGTGGGGACGGCGCCGTCCGGGGCGTAGAGGTAGGCCACGCCGCCGCTCATGCCTGCAGCAAAATTTTTGCCGGCGGGGCCCAGCACAATCACGGTGCCGCCCGTCATATACTCGCAGCCGTTGTCTCCCACGCCCTCCACCACCACGTTGGCGCCGGAGTTACGCACGCAGAAGCGCTCACCGGCCTGGCCGCAGATGTAGCCCTCGCCGCCAGTGGCGCCGAAGAAGGCCACGTTACCCGCGATGACGTCGTCCGGCGAGGCGGCGCCGCCCGCGGGCGGGGCGACGACGACCCGCCCGCCCGAAAGGCCTTTGGCCAGGTAGTCGTTCGCTTCGCCCGAGAGGTGCAGGGCCACGCCGGGCGCCAGGAAGGCGCCGAAGCTCTGGCCGGCCACGCCGGTGAAATCCAGCCGGATGGCGCCCTCGGGCAGGCCGGCCGCCCCATGCCTTGCGGCGATGGCGCCGGAGAGGGTACAGCCCACCGTGCGTTGCTGGTTTGTGATGGGCAGCTTGTGGCGCACCCGCGCGCCGTCCTCGATGGCGGCGGCGCACAGGGGCAGCAGCACGGCGGTGTCCAGCTCTTTTTCCAGATGGTGCTGCTGCGGCTGGGAGAAGACGCGCCGGGCGCCGCTTGCCACGTGGGGCTGGTGCAGCAGGGCGGAGAGGTCTACGCTGGCCGCCTTGTCCACGGGGGTATCGCCCTGTTGGCGCAGCAGTTCCACATGGCCGACGAGTTCGTCGAAACGGCGCACCCCGATGCGCGCCATCCACTCGCGCACCTCCTCGGCTAAAAAGAGCATGAGGTTCTCGATGTGTTCGGGCTTTCCGGCGAAGCGGGCCCGCAGCTCCGGGTTCTGGGTGGCAATGCCCACGGGGCAGGTGTCCAGGTTGCACACGCGCATCATGTCACACCCCAGCACCACGAGTGGGGCGGTGGCGAAGGCGAATTCCTCGGCGCCCAGGAGAGCGGCGATGATGATATCCCTCCCGGTGAGCAGCTTGCCGTCCGTCTCCAGGCGGATGCGGTCCCGCAGGCCGTTCAACAGCAGTGTTTGATGGGCTTCGGCCAGGCCCAGCTCCCAGGGCAGGCCGGCGTGGCGGATGGAGGTGCGGGGGGCGGCGCCGGTGCCGCCGTCGTACCCGCTGACGACGACGACGTCCGCCAGGCCCTTGGCCACGCCTACGGCAACGGTGCCCACCCCGGCCTCGCTGACCAGCTTTACACTGACGCGAGCGGCGGGGTTGGCGCTTTTGAGGTCGTGGATGAGCTGGGCCAGGTCTTCGATGGAGTAGATGTCGTGGTGGGGCGGTGGGGAGATGAGCTCCACGCCAGGGGTGGCGTGGCGGCTTTGGGCGATCCAAGGGTACACCTTGCGGCCGGGCAGATGGCCGCCCTCGCCGGGTTTTGCCCCCTGCGCCATCTTGATCTGGATCTCCCTCGCGTTTGCGAGATAGTGGACGGTGACGCCAAAGCGGGCGGAGGCGACCTGCTTGATAGCGCTGCAGCGCGAGTCGCCATTTTGGTCGGGCAGGAAGCGTTCGGGATTTTCGCCGCCCTCGCCGGTGTTGCTTTTGCCGCCCAGCCGGTTCATGGCGATGGCAAGTGTTTCGTGGGCCTCGCGGCTGATCGAGCCGTAGCTCATGGCGCCGGTCTTGAAGCGTTTTACGATGCTTTCGGCGCTCTCCACCTCGCCCAGCGGCAGCGGCTTTTCTGCCTCGCAGATGTGCAAAAGGCCTCGGATGTTCTTGACCTGTTCGCTGCGTTTGTTGACGGCGGCGGAATAGGTCTTGAACAGCGCGTAGTCGCCCGTGCGGCAAGACTGCTGCAGGTAGAAGATGTTTTCGGGGTTGAAAAGGTGGTATTCTCCGTCTTTGCGCCATTTATAGTCTCCACCAGGTTCGAGGGGCGCGTCGGCTCCGGGGCCGAACGCCGCACTGTGGTGGGCGAGGGTTTCGGCTTCGATCTGCGCAAGGCCCACCCCGCCTATGCGGGTGACCGTGCCGGTGAAGTATTCGTCCACCACCGCGCGGCCTACGCCCAGCGCCTCGAACAGCTGGGCGCCCTGATAGCTGCGCAGGGTGGAGACGCCCATCTTGCTCATGGTCTTCACAAGGCCGGAGGTGGCAGCGGTTTGGTAGTTTTTGTGGGCGGCGGCTTCGTCCACCGCCAGCCTGCCGCGGGCGGCGAGATCGGAGAGAATATCGAAGACGGCGTGCGGGCAGACGGCATTGACGCCGAAACCCACAAGGGTGGCCAGGTGGTGAGTCTCGCGCGCATCGCCAGCCACCGAGACAAGGCTGGCCTTTGTACGGGTGCCTTTGCGCACCAGGTGCTGGTGCAGGCCACTGGCGGCCAGCAGGGCGGGGATGGGTGCGAATTGTTCGTTAGCACCCTCGTCGCTGAGGACAAGGATGTTGTACCCCTGCGCGATGGCGATGTCCGCCGCGGTGAACAGGTCGTCCAGCGCGGCCTTCAGCCGGCCGGGCGCGGCTTCGAACAGTGTGGGCAGTGTGATGGCCTGCATCCAGTTCCGCCCTTGGGCGGAACTGCCGCCGCCCGAGAGGGATTGCACCCGGCGCAGCTCGGCCGGGGTGAGCACCGGGCTGTGCAGCTTGAGCATGCGGCAGTTTTCGGGACCGGGATGCAGCAGGTTGCCCTCGCTGCCCAGGAGGGCGGACGAGGAGGTAACGGCCTTCTCGCGGATGGCGTCGATAGGGGGGTTCGTTACCTGGGCGAACAGCTGCTTGAAGTAGTTGTACAGGAGCTGGGGCCGACGGGAGAGTATGGCGAGAGGTGTGTCTGTGCCCATGGAGGAAACAGGGTCTTCGGCCTCCTCCGCCATGCCCTTCAGCGTGAGGGAGAGGTCTTCGTAGGTATAGCCGAACAGCTTTTCCCGCTGCAGCAGCGGGAGCCCTTTCGCCGGCGGGGCGCAGAGCGGGCCGTCTACCCCGCCCCTGGGGGTGCATAGCGCCTTGAGCGCGCTTTGCACCCGGATGTCGGTGTCGGCGCTTTCCTGCAGGCGGGCGGCAAGGGTGCGCCAGCTTTGAGGCGCGCCTTGCTGCGGCGCGTCTTCCAATGCGGCGAGGCCTTCCGATACCCACGCGGCATAGGGCTTTTCTGCGGCGAGAAAGGCTTTCAGTTCGTCGTTCCCGATGATGCGGCCCTGCCGGGTGTCCACCAGCAGCATCTGCCCGGGGGAGAGCCGTTGGCGGCGCACCACCCGGCCCTCGTCCACCGGCAGCACCCCGGCCTCGCTGGCCAGGATGAGCAGGCCGTCGGACGTGAGGGTGTAGCGGGCGGGGCGCAGGCCGTTGCGGTCCAGAAGGGCGCCGCAAACAACGCCGTCTGTGAAGGCGAGGGCGGCGGGGCCGTCCCAGGGCTCGCACAGGCAGTTGTGGTATTCGTAAAAGGCGCGCAGGTCGTCGTCCATGGCGTCGTCGTTCTCGTACGGCT
>JAVBQQ010000020.1:0-25807 GCA_031548875.1 Oscillospiraceae bacterium | reverse complement strand
GAACTGATGAACGACGGCGGGTTCGACGCCGTCGTCATCGCCACGCCGAACAAATACCATAAAGAACAGGTGATACAGGCGGCCCGGGCCGGCAAGCATGTCATCTGTGAAAAGCCGGTCGCTATGTCGGTGGCGGATCTGGACGAGATGCTCGCCGTGGCAAAGGAAAGCAATGTCATCCTCACCGCCCACCAGCAGCGCCGGTTCGACCGGGACTACCAGACGATAAAAACGGTGTATGAGCAAAACAGCCTGGGAGACGTATATCTCATCAAAAGCTCGCTGTACGGTTACAACGGCAACATGCACGATTGGCACGTGTGGCGCAGCGAGGGTGGGGGCATGTTGTTCGATTGGGGCGTGCATCTTGTGGACCAGATGCTGTACATGATTGATAACCCGCTGAAATCCGTCTATGCGGATGTGCGCAATGTCATCAACTTTGAGGTGGATGATTACTTCAAGATCATCCTGCGGTTTGAAAACCGTGTGACGGCGGAGATCGAGCTGGGCACCTACATGCTGTCCGATAAGGAGGGCTGGTTCCCGCGGCACTGGTACATGTGCGGAAACCAGGGTTCGATGTATGTGGACCAGTTTGTGCCGGAGGGAAAAATCGTGCGCACAAGCAAGCTGCTCACCGACGTGACGAATGAGGCCGGCCAGTACTGCGGCCCCACCCGCTCGTTCGGCCAGCCGGACGAGGGAACCATCCTGACCGAAGCGTTACCGTCGGTGTGCACCGTGCCGGAGGAGTATTACGAAAATTTCCTGCGGGCCGTCAAAGGGGAAGAAAAAATCCTCGTGACGCCACAGGATATGCGCAGGGTATTGGCAATTATCGAAGCGGCGCGAGAATCGGCCGAGACGATGCAATCCATTCCATTTGAGTGAAGACGATGAAAGATACGACCTGCCTTTTTGGTATCGATATCGGCGGTACCAGTATTAAGTATGGCTTGTTCGCAGGCGATGGCAGCCTCATCGAAAAATGGGAACAGCCTACCCCTGCGCAGAAGGGCTTTCAAAAGACAATTGCCTGGATTGCAGGAGAACTGGAAATCTGCCTTGCAAGGAACGGGCTGGACAGGGCTTCGGTATCCGGCATTGGCCTGGGCGTGCCCGGGCCTGTGCTGCCCGACGGTACAATCAACCGTTGCGTGAACCTGGGCTGGGATGTCGTGAACCCGGGCGATGAGCTGGGCCGGTATTTCACCTGCCCCATCCAAACCTGCAACGATGCGAACGCAGCGGCGCTGGGCGAGATGTGGCAGGGTGGTGGGCGAGGCCATCGCAATCTTGTCTTTGTCACGCTGGGCACCGGCGTGGGCGGTGGGGTTATCATTGACGGCAGGGTGCTGTCTGGCGCACATGGGGCGGGCGGAGAGATCGGCCACATACCCATGCAGCCGGAGGAGACGCAGCCTTGCGCCTGCGGCAGCTTTGGCTGCCTGGAGCAGTATGCCTCGGCCCCAGGGCTGGAGCGGGAGGCCAGATTGGCGCAAGCGGGATATGCGACGGCCAAAGAGGTGATGGATGCGGCAAAGGCCGGGGAGAGTGCCGCGGAGGCACTGGTGGACAATTATGCCGAGCAACTTGGCCGGGCGATGGCCATGATAGCCTGCGTGGCCGACCCTGAGGTGTTTGTCGTGGGCGGCGGCGTTTCCAAAGCCGGGGAATATCTGCTTGGCAAGATCGGCGCGCATTTTTGTCGGTTCGCCTTCCACGCCTGCCGGGACACAGAGATACGGCAGGCGGAGTTGGGCAATGATGCCGGTATTTATGGTGCGGCCTATCTTGCACAAAACGAATTGTGAGGGCGTAGTTTGAAAGTAATCTTTCAAACTACCGGTTTTGTGCTTTTTCAGAGCGAAGCCCTGAAATATTGGCTTTGCCAATACCAGCCCAATTCCCCTTTAGAAAGGAATGAATTGTATTGTGAAACTGGGATTTGTGAGCGCTTTGCTGGAGGAATACTCTTTTGAGCAGATGATTGATCTGGCGTCGAGGGAGGGGTTTGCCTGCGTGGAGGTAGCCTGCTGGCCGGCGGGCAAGGCGGAGCGCCGGTACGCGGGCGTCTCTCATATCGACGTAGATGACATGAGCGAAGAAAACATCGCCCATATCAAAGAATACAGTACGTCGCGGGGCGTTGAGATATCGGCGCTGGCATACTATCCCAACGTGATGGACCCCACAAGTGGCCCGGCCTGCGCGCAGCACCTGCAAAAAGTGATTCGGGCGAGCCACGCTCTCGGGGTGGATATGGTCACCACTTTCATCGGGCGCGACCAGCACCTGACGATAGAAGAAAACCTTACTAAGATCGAAGCTGTTTGGCAGCCTATCCTGGAGCTTGCAGAGGAGTTGGGCGTCAAGATCGCTATCGAAAACTGCCCCATGCTATTTGGGCCGGACCAATGGCCCGGTGGACAGAATATCATGACCTCGCCGGCCAACTGGGAAAAGGTGTTCCGCACTCTTAGAAGCCCGAATTTGGGAATCAATTACGACCCGTCCCATTTTGTGTGGCAGATGATGAACTATTGTAAACCCATCCACCAGTTCGCAGACAAAATTTTCCACGTTCATTTTAAGGATATCAAGCTGTACCCGTGGAAGCTGGACGAGGTGGGGATCATGGCCTATCCTCTGGATTACATGAGCCCAAAGCTTCCGGGTTTGGGTGATGTGGATTGGTCACAGTTTGTGTGTGCCCTCACGGACATTGGGTACGACGGATATGCCTGCATCGAGGTGGAAGACCGTGCATTCGAAGCGACAAACGAAAAGCGGGAACAATCGCTGGCACTTAGCAAACGATACATAGAACAATTTGTGATATGAGCAAGGAGGGATCGACATGTTAGACAACTATCTGGTACGAAAAGACAGCCTTGAAAATGTGTACGATGACAAGGGCAACGCTGTCGGCTTCAAGTTCGCCGTGCGCAACGCCAACTATCGCGGCGTATTTCTTTCGCTGCACAACGGGTACTATATCAAGATGGATGGCGTCGTCTACCCGCGCGAGGTGCAACGTTTCGAGATCAACGGCAAGCCTCCCCGCGATTTTAAGGAGATTAAAACGGCAGTAAACGAACACTGGGACTACGACGACGAGGGCATCGTGTACGTGGAAAAAGAAGGCGGCCTTGCACCAGGGATGCATACCCTGGAATTCCAGCAGTCAGTGCTGGCGGCTTACGGCTACATGCCCACCGACGAAGAGTGGGTGAAGACGCCACCGGTGCCGGGTTCGGGCGCAGGGTCGGACAAGACGGTGTTCATCGTCACCTTTGAGTTAGAACTCCAAGAGGGAGGGAAGAAAAATGGCTGACATCAAACGTGGTGTGTCGTTCTACAGCTATCAACAAACACAGTTTTTTAAAGAACTGGACCTCGAAGGGCAGATACGCGAGCTGACCCAGAACCTGTATGGTGCCGACGGCATCGAGATCCTTGATGAGATGTCTCTGCGAGGGTATCCAAACCCTTCCGAGGAGTTTGTGGAGAAATGGCACAGCTGGGTGGACAAATACAAGGCGGTACCGGTGACCATGGACGTGTTCATGGATGTGCTACAATACCGCGACCACGTGATGAGCTACCACGAATGTGCTGAACGCCTGAAGAGCGATATCCGGCTGGCCAAGAAGCTGGGCTTCAAGAACGTACGCACGCTGGCCGTGGTGCCGCTGGAGATCATGGTGGAGGCGCTGCCGGTAGCTGAGGAGTTGGATATACGCATCGGCAAGGAGATCCACAACCCCATTCCGCTGCATGGGCAGTACGTAAAAGAAATTGCGGAGTATGTGGATAAGACGGGGACGAAGCATCTGGGCATCGTGCCCGACATGGGCATCTTCCAGTTCCAGCCGTCGGATGTGGCGCTGGAATGGATGATCCGCCACGGCGCCAGCCGCGAATCCACCGAGATCCTCATTGAGGCCTGCCAGGAGATCCGGCAGGGGAAAGGCCCGCTGGCCAGCATCGACCTTAGCCTCGTCACGGCCGGCAACGTGGAGGTGAACTTCCACAAGTTCATGAAGACCGGCGAGGTGGAGCCGTACTTTAAAGACGCGTTCAATGCCATTGTGGACATCACCAACAAGAAGATAGCAAGCCCCAGCCAGATGGATTATGAGGTAGTATTCCAGTGCCTGCTGTACTCCCGCTCAAAGCCGGAGGATATGGCAAAGCTGCTTCGCTACATCGTCAGCATCCACGCGAAGTTCTACAACATGACCGAAATCCCCGGCAAGCCGGGGCAGTACGAGGACAAGTCCATCGATTATGAGGGTCCCATCACTGCGCTGAAAGAGGCCGGGTATGTGGGGTATATCAACTCGGAATATGAAGGCCAGCGGCGTTTCCAGGATCTGCCCTTCGAACAGCTGGCCGACGAGGTGGACCAGGTGCGCAAGAACCAGGAGATGCTGAAACGGCTGATTGGCAACTAAGAATTCGGTAAGGAGCAAATGAGAATGGCCAAGACGATTGCCTTTATCGGGACATGGGGCATGGATATCCACGGTGGCGATAAGGGGAAAGAAGCGTCTGAAGGTGGTGTCAAGACGTTTCTTGTGGGAGACGATGGACACCTTACACAGGTGGCGAATGCAAGCTCTGAGGTGAACGCCGGCATTTTGTGCATCTCTCCGGACAAACAATACCTCTATGCGACCGACGAGCGCAAAGACTGGCAGGGTATCGGCGGCAATGGCGGTGGTGTATGCGCTTATCGCATCCATCAGGAGGATGGCAGCTTGCAGTTCTTGAATGCTGTCTCCTCCGCCGGGGCGTACCCCTGCTATATTGCCATTGATGCCACGGGGAGGTATGTGTTTGCATGCAACCACGCCAACCACGAAGATATGGTGACAAAGTCGGAACGGACAGAAGAGGGCTATTACCGTGCGGTGCGCACATTCGACGAGGGCAGCGTGGGCATGTTTCCTATTCTGGAAGATGGGCGCGTTGGCGAGTGCTGCGACTTAAAGGTGCTGAAGGGCAGCAGTGTGAAGGAATGGTTTCAATGGACGCCGCATCCTCATTCGGTGAGAGTGGATCCTTCCAACACCTTTCTGCTCTGCTGTGACAAGGGCAGCGACAAGATCTATGTTTACCGGATCGCCTATGAGCGCGGAAAACTGGAAGAAGCTTACGTCATGGATGCCGAGCCCGGCAGTGGCCCCCGCCACATGGCTTTCCATCCACAGTTGCCGTTTGTGTATGTGAACAATGAACTGGACAGCACCGTGGATTCGTACCGGTTTGACACCAACACCGGGAAGTTGGAGCATATCGCCCGCGCGAAGACGATCCCTATGCCCTACATTCCGCCCGACCCGAATGACCACTTTGCCGAGAATGCCACAGCGGATATCCGTGTACACCGGACTGGAAAGTACCTTTATGTGAGCAATCGCGGGCACAATTCTGTAGCCTGCTTTGCCCTGGACGAACAGGGCGGTATTCTGCCGATGGAGCGGGTCTCTTCGGGAGGAGAGGTGCCAAGGGCGATCCAGTTTGATCTGACGGGCGATCTTCTTTATACGGTGAACCAGAGGAGCGGGAATATCGAGCAGTTTCGTGTGGATGCTGGGACGGGGGCGCTGTCTAGTACAAGCTACGGGCTCCAATTGATGAATCCGGTCTGTATGGAGTTTTTATCATTGGATCCATGAGAGCGGATGGGAAGCATGAATGAGTTGGATCGAGACTGATAGAGCGGCACTATTTAAGAGCAATTCACAAAAACCGCCATGTGTTGAAAAGCACATGGCGGTTTTTGTTTGTTTTTGCGCGGTTTATGTCGAGTGCTTCTTGCAATGTTGATGGATGGAGATTGATGAGCCGCATATAGTGATCCCGCGGTATGGCGGGCCGGGGTGCCGATCACCTCCCTGGTTCAGAAGTACGATACACAACTTCTGAACAGGAGGCCGCTATGGCAGAGAAAAAAGAGATCAGCAATATCGCCGCTTATTGCGGGAAAATGCTTGCGAACATGAAAAAGAATGAGTACCGTGCCAATGACAATCAAGCAAAGCACACTACACCGACAGGCATTTATTTTGATGGTTATACTACAAAGGTTTCAAACGAAACAGATATGGAATACCTGATCTCAGGTCAAACTGCGGAGGACTGGTTGCGGTTTATCGAAAACGAACGACTGCATTATGCGTTAATTAGCCTTAAATCTGAAGATTTAGAATTTATTTTTACGTTCTACTTGTATGGTTTTACCGAGCGGCAGATGGCGGAGCATTTGGGCGTTAATAGAAACGCAGTCCATAAGCGCAAAAACCGTATTTTGAGCAAAATGAAAAAATATCTCCTTGGAGGTGTGCAAAAAGAAGGGTAAAAGTGTCATAGATAAACGAGGGCGGAAAAACTGAACCTTGCCCTGTAAGAAGAATATCCGGCAGCACAGATACTTTACCCGATGTGCTTCGTGGAGAAGGACTTCACGGGGCAGCGACACCAGGGGATGCGCGAAGACCACCTGCGGAGGCTATAGCCGCCGTAAAAGATGGCCAGAAAGGGCTGCTGTTTGGGCAGCAATTCCCGCCCAAACAGCAGCTCAAAAGGTGCGAGCGTTATCCATCCGCCTGGAAGGCAGCTCACGGTGGGCTGTTTTGCAATGAAAGCGTCGGGGCCGATACTTCCGTCCAGCCACAGCTAGCACGCAATGGGGGCGGCCGCCAGAGATCCTGGCGGGGGTGGAATTCCCATGACGCGGTGTTAGCCACACTGCGGTCTGTGTAAACCCGGCAGTTCATCTGCCGGCTATGCTGCCCTGGCGTCACAGAAACGAGGCGCCACTGCTCTTGGGGAAGTAGTGTCAAATACAAGGGCTCTTACAAACGAAACTACCAAGGGGCAGGTATGCCTGCTCCATTTTGATGGTAGATACTATGAGGACCGCACACAAGGTGTTCCAATGCTATTAGCAGAGACTGGAATAGCAAAGGTGCCTTGCTGCCGCGGTCCTCATCCATGTGCCATCAATTCCAGCAAGAGTAATATTGATGATATAAAGAAAGGAAAACTACTATGGAATTATCAACCCTCAATGACCTGATGACCGCACAAGAACTGATCAAAACCCTTCCCCTGGGACGCAGCACGATTTATGGGCTGCTCCAGTCCGGGGAGTTGAAATCGAAAAGGGTAGGCACGAAATACATTGTCCTGAAATCGGAGTTGCTGCGGTTCTTTACCGAGCAAAGCGAAGAAGAACCGGTCAGTCGGGATTAATCGTCGTCCTCATTTGTGCCGTTGATGATGCCCTGCATCTTTGCCATATGCAATGCCTTTGCTACCGGCGCCTGGTTTGAAGTGGCGGGTCTGGTGCTGAATCATGGGCAGATGCCTCCGGACAACATGGCGCCAAACCCCACAGACGAAATCCTCCGCTGCCAGCGGTACTATTACAAATTTGCCGGCGGGGCGGGGCTGCCCTCGTTTGCAAACAGCACGACGGCTTTACTTACCTACGTGCAGTTGCCCGTGCCCATGAGAGTAGCCAACCCGGCCCTCGAATTTACGCCATTGCAGTGGAGCGCGCGCGGCAACGGTACGAATATCGCTCTGACCGCTGCCCCGGCCATCGACGCGGGAGCAACAAGAGCGGCGCCCAATATGATACGCCTGACAACAGCACTGACAGGGCTTGTATCGAACCAGACCTACATGTTGTACTGCCCGAACAATGTGGCCCATGCTGCATTTGATGCAGAAATCTGATAAGGAGGGGCACTATGGATGAAAAAGAGAAAACAATGCCGCAGATAGACCCTGATGCGGGGGCGGGTGACGACATTCCCGCTAGTGCCACTGCACACCTGATGGAGGGAAAAGAGGATGAATGATTCCAGCTTGGTGACATACACCCGACAGGCATACATCGGCAACTATACGCCCAACAGGGCGGCTCAAGGCGGCGGCATCAAGAAAATCACAATTCATCATATGGCCGGGATGTTGTCGGTACAGGAGCTTGGTGCCTTATGGGCCACTCCGGGGCGTCAAGGCTCGTCCCACTATGGGGTGAATGGCGCGGGCATCGGCCAGTATGTGAACGAATCTGACGTCGCGTGGACGGACAGTAGTTGGACGTCGAACATCACATCCGTGACCATTGAGACGGCCAACAGCGCCACAGGCGGAGACTGGCCGGTGTCTGATGCTTCCTTGCAGACGCTGTGCCGGCTGGTGGCGGACATCGCGAAGCGCAACGGGTTGGGCACGCTGGTACCCGGAAAGAATCTCACTTGGCACAGCATGTACTTTGCGACCTAATGCCCTGGCCCCTACCTGCGGGGTAAGATGCAGTACATCGCGGACACGGCCAACAAAATCAACACCCCCGCACCAAAGGGCGAGGAGTACCACGTCAAGGCCGGGGACTTCCAAAAAAAGGCAGACGCCGACAGGCGTGTGGCTGCCCTAAAGGCAAAAGGCTTCGATGCCAAAGCCGTCAGGGGCGGCAAAGGCTACTGGGTGGATGGCGGGAGGTTCGGCGACCCGAAGAAAGCGCAAGCACTTGCCCGGAAGATACAGAAAAAGGGCTTCAATGCGTCCGCGTGCGACAAGAAGGGTGCCCGGCTGTATCTGGAGAATGAGAAGTGGGCGCATGTCAAAGTGGGAGAGTTCCTGAAAAAATCCGATGCCGACAAGCGCACTGCCGCGTACAACAAAAAGGGATGGAAGGTGACTACCCGCAAGGGTGGCAAGGGTTATTGGTGCGACGCCGGTGGGAAAGTATCATGGGCCGAAGCCATCGCCAGCGCAAAGACCGCCAAGACTACCATTCCGGGTGGTAACGCAAGTGTGGCCAACAAAGACGGCGTGAGGATATATCTGTGAGGGGGCGCATATATATGGAAAGTCAAATTATTGTGGCCATCATCAGCGCCGCCGCCGTTGTAGTGGTTGCCTTTATCGAGGGCATAAGTTTACGTATTCGCAAACAGGATGAAAAGCGAGCCGAGCAGCGGGCGGAGGAGAGCCGCCTGTCAGCGCAGCGAGCAGAAGCACGCGCTGAGCGGCGAGCAGAGGAAAGCCGGTTGTCCATGCAGATGGCGGACGCTAACGGGATGCTTACGAAAATCATTGCAAAAAAGCTTTTGAATCATGAGTTGAACGGAGATGTGGAAGAGGCAATGAACGCCATGGCATCGGCACAGGCTGAATACAACAGCTTTTTACAGGAGACTGCATCAAAAGCGGTCGCAAAGGTATAGGAGGAACTCTATGAAAATTAACTGGAAGCTCCGATTTAAAAACAAAACCACACTCATAGCCATCATCGCAGCCGGGCTTTCCCTGATTTATACCGCACTGGGCCTATTTGGTGTGGTGCCGCCTGTCGGACAAGAGAATGTCATGGAAGTGGTGTCGCTTGCATTGACTTTTCTGGCTCTGCTGGGCATCATCACCGACCCTACCACCCCGGGTGTAAACGACAGCGCACGTGCGCAGGGGTATGAAGCGCCCGGGGTACCCAGTGAGGTCAGCGAAAAATAATAATATTTCCAAATCCGTGTTGCGTGTTTTACTCCTTTCACGCGCAGCATGTTTGGACGCGGGTAACCCCACCACCCGCGCATAACAGCCGCCACGCCCCCAATCAGGGAACCGTGGCGGCTTTTATATTTTTCCTGCCAAATATAATTTGACGAGCATTTTGACGAGCATTTTTTTCGGGCACCCCATGCAAAAGCCGCAAAACGTGCACTATCAAAAAGAAAAAATTCACCGCTAAACCACAGTCCTGCGGCAAAACGGTGAATTTTCTTTGGAGCGGACGATGGGAATCGAACCCACAAGACCAGCTTGGAAGGCTGGAGTTTTACCACTAAACTACGTCCGCGTGATTATTATCAAGATTAAGAAAAAAGAGTGGTGGAGGAGATGGCGCCCTAAAACCGTTTTCATGATACGGGTTTTGGCGGAGGTTGTCAAGTGTGGGAAAGGCGGTTTGCAGGTATTTTGCAGGAAAGAGAAAAGCCCCCCGATACGGGGGGCCTTTCGCGTCGTTTGCAGTTTAGGCATTGGCGCCGGCGTAGGTGAAGCTGACGTTGATGGCCATCTTCACGCCCTCGCCTTCGGGTTCGGGCTCACCGCCGGCGGTATCGGTTTCGGGCTCGGCCGGGGGCGCGTCGCTGGACATGTGCACCTCCACGCCCTCCTCGTCGGGTTTTGCGCCGATGTGGATGGCTGTGGCCTGGGAGCTGGCGATAAGGCCCTCGGCGATGCGGTCTTCCACCTCTTTTCGGATGACCCGGCGCAGGTCGCGCGCGCCGAACTGGCCGCCCTTGGCCTTCTCGCACAGCACCTGCAGCGCCTCTTCGTCCCACGAGATATCGATGCCCTTGGTCTTGAGCGGTTCGCGGTATTCGCCCAACATCAGTGCGGCGATGGCGCGCAGGTCGATGGCCGTGAGGGGCTTGAAGGTGATGATCTCGTCCACGCGGGAGAGGAACTCGGGGCGCAGGAAGTCTTTCAGGCCCTTCGCACTGCGCTCGCGGCTCTTGTCTTCATCCGTTTTGCCAAAGCCCAGGCTGGACACCCTGTCGGTGCTGCCGGCGTTGGAGGTCATGCAGATGACGGTGTTTTCGAAGCTGACCGTACGGCCCTGGGCGTCGTTGATCTTGCCCTCGTCCAGGATCTGCAGGAGGATGTTCATCACGTCGGGGTGCGCTTTTTCGATCTCATCGAACAACACCACGCTGTATGGTTTGCGGCGCACCTTCTCGGTGAGCTGGCCGGCCTCGTCGTAGCCCACATAGCCCGGAGGCGAGCCGATGAGCCGCGAAACGGCGTGTTTTTCCATAAATTCGCTCATGTCCAGGCGGATGAGCGGGTCGGCCGAATCGAACAGGTCGTAGGCCAGCTGTTTCACAAGCTCCGTCTTGCCAACGCCAGTGGGGCCCACGAAGATGAACGAGGCGGGCCGGCGGCGGCCGGAGATATCGGCACGGGTACGTTTGATGGCCTTGGCCACCAATTGCACAGCGTCATCCTGGCCGATGACCTTCTCCTTGAGGCGATTTTCCAGCTGAGCCAGTTTTTCGAACTCGCTCTCCTCGATCTTGACGGCCGGGATGCCCGTCCACAACTCGATGACGCGGGCCACATCCTCCATGGTCACCTCGATCTTGTCCACCTCGGCTTTGAGACGCCCGATCTCGGGCAGGGCGCGGGCGATCTCGCTTTTCACCTCGGCCAGGCGCTCGTAGTCCGGGTCCTTCTGCTGCTCAAGCTCCGTTTCCTCGCTGCGCAGCTCTTCAATGGCGGACTCGGCGTCCTGCCAGGAGGAGATCTCCGGGTGTTTGAGGCTGGAGCAGGCGCAGGCTTCGTCCAGCAGGTCGATGGCTTTGTCGGGCAGGAAGCGGTCTGTGATATAGCGCTCGGACAGGCGCACCGATTGCTCCACAATGCGCGCGGGCACCTTGACATGGTGGTGGGCTTCGTAGTATTCCTTTACGCCCATCAGCACGGCCACGGTGTCGTCCAGGCTGGGCTCCTCCACCCGCACGGGCTGGAAGCGGCGCTCCAGCGCCTGGTCCTTCTCGATGAACTTGCGGTATTCGGCGAAGGTGGTGGCGCCGATGACCTGGATCTCGCCGCGGGAGAGGGCGGGCTTCAAGATATTGGCGGCGTTCATGGCACCCTCGGAATCGCCCGCGCCGGTGATGTTATGTACTTCGTCTATGAACAGGATGATGTTGCCCTCGGTCTTCACCTCGGTGATGAGCCCCTTCACACGGCTCTCGAACTGGCCGCGGAACTGGGTGCCGGCCACGAGGGAGGTGAGGTCGAGCAGGTAGATCTCCTTGTCCTTCAGGCGGCTGGGGACGTCGCCCGCGGCAATGCGCAGGGCGATGCCCTCGGCGATGGCCGTTTTGCCTACGCCCGCTTCGCCGATGAGGCAGGGGTTGTTCTTCTGCCGGCGGGAGAGGATCTGGATGGTGCGGTAGATCTCCCGGTCGCGGCCGATGATGCGGTCCAGTTTGCCGTCGTTGGCTTTGGCCGTCAGGTTCTCACAGTAGGTGTCCAGAAACTTGCGCTTGCCCTTGCTGCGGTCGGGTTTTTTGTCATTCTTGCGGCGGGTCTTGTCCTCCTGGCCCTTCTGCTGGCCGCCGAACACGAACGGGAAGGTGGCGCTGCCGCCGGGCGAGAAGTCGTCGTCCTCGTCTTCCGCCTCTTCGCTGGCGGCGGACGCGCTTTCGCCCGAGCCCAGTACGTCATTGCGCAGGGCGTCGTAGTTGCCCTCGGCAATGGCGTCCAGCCCCTGTTCGCCGATAAAGCCCGCGAAGCGCTCTTCCAGGCCTTCCAGCTCGTTCTCGCTGATGCCAAACTGGCGGATCATATCGTCCACCGGTTTGATGCCCAGCTCGTGTGCGCAGGTGAGGCAGTAGCCGTCACTCTTGCTTGTATCGCCGTCCATCTGTTGGATAAACACGATGGCGGGTCGCTTTTTGCATTTTTTACACAGTACCATGAATAGCCTCTCTCTTTGCTTATAGGAAGGGTGTGCGACACGTAAAAACATGCTTACACAAAATATCGTACAACTTTCCACCAACATAATAGTACAAAACAGATGAATGCACAACATTAAAATGTCGAGTTTGCAGGCTTACATGCTTATTATACACCCGCGAATGCGAATTAGCAATCGTTATTGGCAACTGCTAACAAAAATTTCACAACTTTTTGGCGAGAGATAGCGGCGAAGTTGCGAACATTAAGTTCGAAAATACGAATATTATCAAGGGAATATGCTATCCTGGAAACAATGAAATACCCGAAAACAGCTGGAAGAAGATGCTTTTGCTAATGAAGGTGTTTGCGGTGGAAAGAAGCGAAGAGTATCGCTGGGCCAGGCTGAGCACCGTGACCAGAAGAAAGACATACACCAGGCCGACAACGATGCCGGACACGCCGCCCAGCACGCGGTTGGCCGGGCCGAGGACCGGTATCCGGTTGACCCCGCGCAGCAGTTTGAGCAGCAGGCCCACCAGCAGCCGCAGCAGGATGAAGATGAGCAGGAAGAGCACGACGGCGATGAGCGGGATGAGGATGGCGCCGAACACGTCGTCCACCACGCGGGCGGCAAACAGCCCGGTGTCCAGCAGGATAAGGCCGCCGCCGTCCATCTGATCCACCAGGGGTTGGGTGACAAAGTCCGGGAGGAAGCCGATGATGGCATCCACTACCTGCTGTATCGTGGCGCCGGCCTGTTCGTCAATGGTGGCCTGGGTGCGCTCGATGAGGGGGTTGCGGAACACATGCTCGAACAACCAGGGGGAGAGGGCCCGCGAGACGAAAAACGAGACGACGATGGATACCAGTGTGCCCACCAGGCTGAGCAGGCCCGCCAGGAAGCCCTTGCTGGCGAAATAGGCCACGCAGATGACGATGATGGCGGCGCAGATGATGTCGAAGATGATGGATGCGGTCATGCGTGTCTCCTTACCTGGGTGGGGTGGGAAGTCAGCCTGCGGAGGTGGATGTGGGCGCTGAAGATCCGCCGGATGCAGATGCCGGCGCGCTGCCGGCCGAAGTGGGGGCCGACGCCGCCACGTGAGAGGACGCGCCCGGCTCCAACATCCAGCCGAGCGGTTGGGCGGTGCCGGCGCAGAGGGCCAGCGGGCCGCTGCCGTCCACAAGACCCAGCGCTTTTTGCTCCAGCGTATAGCTGCAGTTGAGGGCGCCGGTGGCGTCGTAGGCCAGTACCCCCTGCCCCAGTAGGAGCAGTGCGCCGCCCGACGAGGTGGCCAGCACCTGGGGCGAGCCGACGTTCTCGGCGGTGGCGGAGAACGCCTCGGAAAGCGCGCCGTCCAGCAGGACGAGGTCCAACGTTTCGCGCGCGGAGGAGCCCAGCGTCAGCGCCGTGTGGGTGCCGCTCACGTCGGCGGCCAGCAGGCCGCGGCCGCCATAGTCGTAGCGGGCCAGCTCGGCGCCGCCAGTATCATACAGGGCGGCGTGCGTGTCGAACAGGGCCAGCAGGCGGCCGGCTGAGGTGAACTGCGCCTGCACAAGGCGGGCGTCCGGCGCGTCGATGGTGGCAAGCACCTCGGTATGGCCCACGCGCAGGATATGGATGCTGGTGCCCAGCGCGCCGCCGTGGCTCTGCAGGCAGCCCAGCGCCAGGGTGCGGTTGTCCGGGTGGAAGGCGGCCAGCACGGGCATCTCGTCCACGATGGGGAAATCCCAGCTCAGTTCCTCACGCACGTCGTACAGCGCGTTGTACACTTCCAGTGTGATGTTGTACCGCGAGGTGGTGACCAGCGCCAGCCAGCCGCCGGGGGACATCTCGGCAAAGAGGATCTCCTGGCTGGCCGTGCGGCGGGCCAGCGTTTTGCCCCGGCCCTCGATGGAGTATTCCTTGCCGCCGCGCTCGTACAGGCAGACGCGGGTGTTGCCGGCCGTGATGCCGGGGTTTGCGTAGCCGTGTTGCAGGTCGGACAGCTGGGCGCCGGTGGAGGAGTAGAGGACGAAATCCTTCTCGCCCACGGCGGCAAACCCGCCCCGGCCCAGCTTTTCGGAGGTGATGTAGCCGGGCAGCACGAAAGTGGTGGGGTAGCCGTCGCCGGGGGTGAGGGCGAGGCGCACGGAATCGCCGAGGTCGGTGGCGACCATCGCGACGTTGAGGTACAACCCGCTGACGTAGACGAGGATGCCCACGAGTACCAGTACCACCGCCACCAGCACCCCGATGCGACGGTTGCGCTTTTTGCGGCGAGCGGCGTTGTAGCGGGGGCCGCGCTTCATGGCGCCACGCCGGGCGGCAGCAGTGGCTGGCAGGCGGATGGCGTTGTCCGGCAGGGCGGCGCCTTGTACCTGGTTGGTATCTTGGCCGGTACTTCCGCCGCTCTCAAACCGGCGTTGTGCGCCGGCTTGCCGGGCAGATGCAGACGAGGGGACAGCGCCCTGCGTATTGTTTGAAGCATCGGCCATGTTCCCGGCCGGTGGGGCGGCAGTTGCTCTATCTGGTGGGGGGGCAGATCCGGTTCTGCCTGTGGGCGGAACCGGGGGGGCGGTATTTCGCAGTGTTGTCGCCGGACGGTCTGGCGACGGGTGAACTGCGGCAGGTCTGGTCTCCGCCTCCAGCAGTTCCGCTACTGTGGGGCGGGGCGAGGTACCGCGCGGCGGTGGGGCGGGAGATTCAACCTCACTTGCTTCCATGTCGAACAGAGACGGGGTGGTGGCCGGCGCCTGGTTTGGGCCGTCGCCTTCTGCACCACCGCTCTCAAACCGGTGCGTAGCAGCGGTTTGCCGGGTGTGTACGGGTGTGGCGCGGCCCAGCCTGTCCTTGGGGGGAGTTCCGCCGACGGAAGAACTGGGTGGGCCGGAGGCGCCCTTTTTTGCGTCTTTTTCGCCAGGCAGAACGAGGTTGCCATGCCGGGGTTTTTTCTTGGGTTTTTGTGCCAACGACAGCGGCCTCCTCTTCAATAAAGATAACGAGCTGGTTTGAAAAAATGTGACAATGGAGACCCTGTGGCCTCGGGTGGAAGTTCTTCATGCGCCGAAGGAGCGGTCAATCGGGAAGCAGTTCGGGCGGGTAGAACACGCGGTCCAGAAACAGGCCGCGGGCAGGCAGCGTCTCGCCGGCCTGCCTGCGCAGGCCGCTTTGCAGCGCCCGGGCCGGGAAAGATGAGCTCTCCCGGCCGGTGCCCACGCGCAGTAATGTGCCGGCGATGATGCGCACCATGTTGTACAAAAAGCCGTCGGCCGCCACGGTGAGCACGACCCAGTCGCCCTCGCGCACGACGTGCAGGGCGGTGACGGTGCGCACCGTGGCGGCGTCTTGGGCGGTGTTCAAGTCGTCGGCTGTATGCCCGCCGCTCTCAACCCGGCGTGCAGCGCCGGGTTGCCGGGACGCAGCGGATGGCAGGGCGTCTGCCCCATTGGTAGCATCGCCAGCGGCGGGGCGGCCGCCCGTGGAAGAACCGGCGGCGCAGAAGGCGGCGAAATTGTGCCGGCCGAGCAGCGCCTGCCCCGCCTCGTGCATGGCGTCGGCGTCGATGGGCGCGGCTACCCGGTGGTATAGCCCGCGGGCGAGGGGGTCGTCGGTGGCGGCGTTCAGGATATGATAGGTGTACTGCTTGCCGGTGGCGGAATACCGGGCGTGGAATTCGTCCGGCACGGGCTGTGCCCTGCGCACCCGGATATCGGCCGGGAGGTGGGCGTTCAGAGCCAGTGGCCATTTATCGAATGGCAGCGGTGTTTCTGTGTGGAAACTGGCGCAGAATGCCCGCGCATGCACGCCGGCGTCGGTGCGGGAGCAGCCTTTTACCGGCGAGCGGACGCCCAGCAGGGCCTGCATGCCGTCTTGCAGGGCGGCGCACACGGTAGGGGCGTTTGCCTGTACCTGCCAGCCGTGGTAGGCGGTGCCGTCGAAGGCGAGGGTGAGCAGGATGTTCATTGGTTCCTCCGTTTTGCGGCGTCGGAGTTTTTAAAGTATGCACATTGCTGGGGAGTTGGCTGGTGTCGGCAAGGCAGGCATCCCAAAGGCTCTTCGCCGACGGAAAAGCCAAAACCAGAGTTTGCGCGCAGCGCATACTCAAGTTTGCGCTATGCACAAACTCATCCCATGCGGGGGACAATGAGGTTTGTGAGGCAGATGCCGGTGAACAACACCGCGCAGACAATCAGCGCGGCGATGTCCTGGCGGTCGATGCGCAGCTGGCGCAGGCGGGTACGGCCCTCGCCGCCATGGTAGCAGCGGCATTCCATGGCCATGGCAAGCTCGTCCGCCCGGCGGAAAGCCGAGAGGAAGAGCGGGATGAGCACCGGGATGAGCGCCTTCACACGCTGCAGCAGGTTGCCGGTGTCCAGCTCGGCGCCGCGGGCCTTCTGCGCGCTCATGATCTTGTCCGTCTCCTCGATGAGTGTGGGGATGAACCGCAGCGCGATGGTCATCATCATGGCGAGCTCGTGTGCGGGAAATTTAAACCGTGCCAGCGGGGAGAGCAACCTTTCGATGGCGTCGGTGAGTACGATGGGGCTGGTGGTGTAGGTGAGCAGCGACGCGCCCAGGATGAGGCAGACGATGCGTATGGCCATGATGATGGCATACTGGATGCCGCCGGTGGTGATGGTAATGAAATACCACTGTACCAGAACGTCACCCCCGCGGTTGAACAGGAGATTGATGACCGTGGTGAAGATGAGGATGTAGAGGATGGGTTTCATGCTGCGCCAAGCCATGCGGGCCGGGATGCGCGCCACGGCGTACATCACGACGAGAAAAACGGCAGAGATGGCGAGACCCAGCGGGTTGGTGCCCACGAACAGCACCACGATGTAGGCGACGATGAGGATGATCTTGATGCGGGGATCCAGCCTGTGGAGGATGGAATCGCCGGGGAAGTGCTGGCCGATGGTGATATCACGGAGCATGGGCGCGTCCCTCCTCTTCGGCGTATTTGAGGACCTGTTCAGCGGCGTATTTCACCGTATACACATCGGTGGGGATGGCAAGGCCCATCTCGCGCAGCTTTAAGAAAATTTTCGTGATCTGCGGGACGGAGAGGCCCAGCGCCACCAGCTCATCCGCCCGGGCGAAGATCTCGGGCGTTTCGGCGTACATGGCGATGCCCCCGTCCTTCAGGACGAGCACCTTGTCGGCGTATTTGGCCACGTCTTCCATCGAGTGGGAGACGAGCACGATGGAGGTGCCGGTGTCGCGGTGGAACTGCTTGAGCTGGTTGAGGATCGTGTCGCGGCCTTCGGGGTCGAGGCCGGCGGCGGGTTCGTCCAGCACCAGCAGGCGCGGCTGCATGGCCAGCACGCCGGCGATGGCCACCCGGCGCTTCTGCCCGCCGGACAGCTCGAAGGGGGAGAGCTGCATCATATCGTCGGTGAGGCCGCAGAAGTGGGCGGCCTCGATCACACGGGTGTGCACCTCTTCGTCCGAAAGACCCATGTTACGCGGGCCAAAAGAGATATCCTTCTCCACCGTCTCCTCGAACAGCTGGTACTCCGGGTACTGGAACACAAGGCCGGTGAGGAAACGGAACTTGCGGATCTCGCGTGGTTTTTCCCAGATGTCCTGGCCGTCGATGAACACCTTGCCGGCCGTGGGCTTCAAAAGGCCGTTGAAATGGGTGATGAGCGTGGACTTGCCACAGCCGGTGGGGCCGATGACACCCAGGAAGCTTCCCTCCTCCATCTCGAAGGAGATATCGGTAATGGCGGTGGTGGCATTGGGCATGCCGGGGTTGTATGTATAGGAAAGGCCTTCGGTGCGGATGATGGGGGGCATGGCGGTGTATGGGGCCGAAGCCAATGCGGCGGCCTTCTCCTTTCTTGCGCGGTTGGATAGGGAATCGTAGTTGAAGAATAGCGTGTGGATGGGAGCGCTTTGCTAGATAGTGGGGTCGTTCACCACGCCGACGAAGAGGGGTGCGCCGTCGGCGCCGCTGGCGGTGAGGAAGAAGAGGAAGGGGCGGTCGAAGAAGAGTTCGACGGTTGGGGGCGGTTCCGTGGGCATGGCTGCCGTGGGAGCAACAACGACCTCGGTGTAGGCGGCGGCCTCGATACCCTCTTCGTCGATGGCGATGTGCGTCTCCTGGATGATATTCGAGATGTAGGGCGGATTTGCTTCCAGGAAGGGGGCGGGTTTGCACAAGTTCGGGAACTGTGCCTTGCCGCTGTCGTCGAAGGCGTCGGTCACGCCCAGCGTTTTTAGCGCGGAGATGGGTTCGAATTTGGAGTCGAAGGAAAACTTGGGCAGCTTTAAGATGATCTGAGCAAGCTCGGACGGGTCATCGTCAAACGATGCCATGGTTTGCAGCGCCTTGGGGGAGGCAAGCAGGTCGGCAGCCGGGGTTCCTTCGTCGGGCAGCACGAAGGTCATGCTGCCATAGGTGAGGGGGAGGGTGACGGCATTCCACCCGTCGCCCGGGTAGTAGTCGCCCTCCCAGCTGCGATGCATGAAGGTGCAGTCTTTTTTGTCGCCACTGGTGAGTGTAAACGGTTCTTCGGTGTTTTGTTCGGGGTCGAACTCGCTTGACCAGTTGTCAATATAGAGGATCGTGTTGATGAGGTAGAGCAGGGCGTCCGCGTCGGTTTGGATGGAAGGCGACAACAGGCCATCGGTGGCGTCGGAGACCCATTTTGAGATCTGCGCGTCGGTCTCCGGTGTGCCGAAGGGAACGGTGGCGAGCAGTGCGTCAAATTCGTCCTGCGCGGTTTTGGCGAAATCGTCGTTCAGCTCGTATCCTTCGGCCAGCCAGCTGGCGTTTTGGATGGAGAGCTTTCGGGCCTCGGATGACGTTTGCACTCGCTGCATAAAACGGGCCACGCCGCTGGCGGGGTCTTCGCCGGGTTGCAGCTGCAGCAGCTGTTCCAGTTGGGCCAGCGTTTCGCCCTCGGCCCCGCAGCTGACGAGGGCCAGCGCAAGGTAAAGGCTGGCCGGGGAATAGCAGGCGTTTTCGTCGCCGGCCAGCAGGGCGGGTGCGGTGCTGGCGGCAAAGGAGACCATGCGGGCGGCCAGGGTGTCGGTGCTTTCGGAGGAGCCGGCCGGGGAGGTGCTGTTCGGCACAGTGGAGGCGGATTGCGGCAGGGAAGCGGCGGATATGTCCGATGACGTGCGGGCGGGGCCGCCCGCCTGTCCACAGGCGGCCAGCAGGGAGATAGCGGCGAAAAAGGCGGCCAGCAGGGCTACCAATGATTTCTTTTTATGCATCATGAGGTCTCCTCCAAATGATGTGGTCTAGCCCGGAAAGAAGAGCGCATCCTTGGTAAGGACGTGGTCACTCGGCGGGGAACGTTTCTTTGGGTGGCGCGGGGCGGCCGGTGAGCTTCTCGAACAGCAGGCGCGCGCAGTCGGTACTGGTGATGACACCGCGGGGCATCTCGAAGCCGAGGGCGCGCAACGCCTCGCACAGCTCGGCCGACTGGGGGATATCCAGGTGCAGCGCGCGCAGCTCCTCCACCCGGCTGAAGACCTCTTTGGGTGTGCCTGTAAAGGCAATCTTGCCCCTGTCCATCACGACGACACGATCGGCCTTGGCAGCCTCTTCCATATAATGGGTGATATGCACCACGGTGATGCCGCGCGCGACGTTCAGCGCGCGCACGGTGCGCATAATCTTGTCGCGGCCGCGGGGATCCAGCATGGCGGTGGCTTCGTCCAGCACGAGGCAGTCGGGATTCATGGCCAACACGCCGGCAACGGCCACGCGCTGTTTTTGCCCACCCGAGAGGTTGTGCGGCTGGCGGTGGCGGTATTTGAAGATGTCCGTTGCCTCCATAGCTTCGTCGATGCGAAGACGCATCTCGTCGGGCGGCACACCCAGGTTTTCCAGCGCGAAGGCGACGTCCTCCTCCACGATGGTGGCAACGATCTGGTTGTCCGGATTTTGGAAGACCATGCCCACCTTCTGGCGCACGTCCAGCACGCGCTCGGGCTCGGAGGTGTTGATGCCCTCCACCCATACGGTGCCCCGCTCGGGTACCAGGATGGCGTTGAACTGTTTGGCCAGCGTGGATTTACCGCACCCGTTGGCCCCCAAAACAGCCACGAACTCGCCCCGGCGGATGGACAGGCTGACGCCGTCGACAGCCCAGGGGCGGTCGGCGTCGTAGCGGAAGGCGATGCCCTCGGCGCGGATCATGTCTTCGTTTTTGTCTAGAGCGGCGGGGGTGTCTGGCATGGGGATCTCCTTTGAAAAATCACAAACGCCGGATGAAGGCAGTTTTGTCATTTTGGCTAAAACCGGCTGATGCGTAGAAAGCGAGGATGCCGGAATCCTTGCGGCCGGTGCAAAGCATGATTTTATAGCAGTTATAACAAATCGCGATGCGTTCCGATTCAGCCAGCAAGGCGTGGCCCAAGCCGCGCCGCCGGTGGGTGGGTGTTGTGACCATGTTTTCGACAAGCGCCCAGGGACGGCCGCCGCGCGTGAGATTGGGGACCACCAGAAGCGTGCAGCTGGCAACCACTCCGCCGTTCTGCTCAGCCAGCAACAGATGCTGGTCGGGGTCATGCATGATGCGCCGCCACACGGGGGCGGCCCCATCCGGCGTGAGAGGGGATTCGTCATGCAGGTGGGCGTACAGGCCCAGCAGTGCGGGCAGGTCGGTGAGGTTTGCCTCGCGGATGGTTGGGGCGACGGTTTGTGGTTGGCCCGAAGCGTCGCCCGTTGATCGGGCGTGTTTTGGCGTTTGTATCGTGTTGATGCCGAAGTCTGAATGGTATGATTCGTGTGAATCATGCCTTAACTCGAGTGTCATCAAAATCTCATCAAAGTGTTGGCCGTTTATGCGGATGAAACCGGGAAGGATGCCTGTTTTCACAAAACCGAATTTTTTATACAGATGGATGGCCGCTGTGTTGTCGGCACGCACGGCAAGGTGGACAAGTTCCAGCTTGCCTTCCGTGCGGGCGTGGCGCAGCAGGGCGTCCATCATGGCACTGCCCGCGCCCTGGCCCCAGTGGGCCCGCGCTACAGTGAGGGCCAGTTCGGCCGTGTGGGAGAGGCGTTCGCGCGGGGCGGCCTCCAATGACGCGACGGCGGCAAGCGTCTCCTCCACAAAGCCGAGCAGGAAAAGGGAGACGGAGTCGGCCTGTTTGGCTGCTAAGAAGGCCCGCTCCTCGGCTTCGTTTACAGGAAAGCCATCCCTGCCAAACAACAGGTTGTCGCTCTCGCCGCCCACCCGGTTCAGGTATGCCAGCAGGGCGGGGGCGTCGTCGGGAACGGCGGGGCGGATATGGATTTCGGCCCCATTATATAAGGTTGACTTTTCTATTGTACCCGACCTCCCGGAGAAGTCAATATTTTGCGGCCGCACAGGTGCTAAAATGCAGATGGCAAAGGGCGAAAAAGAAACCTGCCGCCGCGCCGGCGTACAGGCACAGAAAACTAGATTTGACGGCAGCGGTGCATTTTGATACGATGATAAAGCAGAAAGCGTCTGTTGGAGGAAAAATGCAACAAGAGCAAATAAAAGAGCGAAAAATGACAGTAATGGTTGTTATATGCGCCGTATTATCTGTATTGACGGCGGCGTTTATTTTTCGCAATTCGCTGCAGCCGGGTGCGGCTTCGGATGCAGTGAGCCTGGGTGTGGTGGAGCGTATAAACGCTTTTTTTGCGCAGATGAATCTGGGAGAGCCATTCGGCAACCATCTGGTGCGCAAGGCAGGGCATCTGCTGGAGTTTGCCCTGCTTGGGCTGTGGCTGGGGCTATGCGCCAGCTCGTGTGCAGCGCTGCTGCGTGGACGTGCGCAGATGGGCCCAAAAGGCTATGAGGAAGGGAAGCGGTGCGCCTCCGCGATTAAGCGATTAAAAGACGAAAAAACGGAAAGTATATGCCCGAAAAGCAACAAGGCCACGGTATGTGTTGCGGGTGGGTCGGCAATGCTGGCGGGGCTGGGCGTGGCGATCGTCGACGAGTGCATCCAGCTGGGTGTGCCGGGGCGTTCGGGTCAGGTGTCGGACGTAGTAATCGATTTTTGCGGCGTGGTGGCCGGGTGCGCGCTGGCCTTGCTGGCAAGCTTCATTGCGCACAGGCTCAACCGGGGGGCGGCGGCATCGCGTCGTTGAGCAGCACCATGTGCACGAGATCGCGCCATTGGCCGCCGATCTGCATATATGCGCGGGCAATGCCTTCATTGACAAAGCCAAGGTGTTTAGCAAGCCGCATCGAGCGGTCGTTTTCGGGTAGGATGTTGGCTTCCAACCGATGCAGACCAAGCGGCCCGAACGCGTGCTCGATGAGTGCGTTGAGCGCTTCGGCCATCAGGCCGCTGCCGGTGTGGGCGGCGTCCAGCTTATAGCCCACAAATGCGGAGCAGAACGGCCCGCGAATGATATTGGAGAGGGCGGCGTTCCCAATGAGGGGGCCGCCCTGTTGCGCTATACCGCGTGCCGGAACGTTTTCTTTCAGACGCAGCCAGTAGATGGCGGCAGCGCCTGCACGCATCTTTGTCTTTTCTTCGGCCAGCCGCCCGCGCTGGTGGGCCAGTGTATAATAGCCGTCGGGGCGCTGTGGCTCCACTGGCTCGAAATGGGCGCGGTTGCGCTGTAAAAGGGCAAGGACTTCGCCGGCGAGGGCAGGTGAAACAGGGACGAGCGACAGGCGGGGCGTTTGCAGGGTGTTGCCTGTGGAGACGGCGGGCGTTTGGGTCATTTGAAAAAAATCCTTTCGGGAAAGTGATGATATAACAAATAAATCAGATGGGATGATAAACAATAATGCAAAAAAATTAAGCAAAGAAAGTGCTGATCATACAGAGGGCGCATGATCAGCGCCACTGGCGGGATAGGCAATCTCATGCCCGCCGCCAGAGCGAGGTGGAGCCGCAGGGCAGCACCGAGCCGCCGGTGGTGACAGGCAGGCCGATCTCGTCGCTATGTACACTGCCGCCCCACCCGGGAGACAATAACGCGTGCAGCATGTAGCCGGCCACGCTTGGCGCAAGGCCGGAGGTGTAGCTGCTGACACAGAAAAAAAGCGCGTCCTCAGCCAGGATGGGCAGGCAGGCGGCCAGCAGCGGATAGAGTGATTCCTCCAGTTTCCACACCTCTCCCGAGGGGCCGCGGCCGTAGCTGGGCGGGTCCATGATAATGGCGTGGTATTTGTTGCCCCGGCGGGTCTCCCGGGCCACGAAGCGGGCGCAATCGTCCACCAGCCAGCGGATGGATTTTTCGGCAAGGCTGCTGGCGGCGGCGTTCTCCCGCGCCCAGGCTACCATGCCCTTGCTGGCGTCCACGTGCGTCACCTGCGCGCCGGCAGCGGCGCAGGCCAGCGTGGCGCCGCCCGTGTAGCCGAACAGATTGAGGACTTTGGGTGGCTCGTCATCTGCGCGAGACTGCGCGCCCGCAAGCAGCCGCGCGAATTCGTCCCAGTTGGCGGCCTGTTCGGGGAAGACGCCGGTGTGTTTGAAGCCGGTGGGGCTCACGTTGAGTACAAGTGTACCCGCAGCGGGGAGCTCGTAGCCGATCTGCCAGCGCTCGGGCAGGGGGCGGCGGTATTCCCAACTGCCGCCGCCCTTGTCGCTGCGATGGTAGAGTGCGTCCACGGCGTCCCACGCGTCCGTCTGCCGGGGCGTCTGCCAGATGACCTGCGGGTCCGGCCGCTGCAGCAGCACGTCGCCCCAGCGCTCCAGCCGGTAGCCGCCGGTGGCGTCCAGCAGTTCGTAGTCTTTCCAGCCGGTGGCGGGGCGCATCAGGCGTTCTCCGTTTCTGCGCCCGTGAGCAGTTCGTCCAGCGTCTGCTGGCCGACGGCGCTCGGCGCGGGTTCCACCGTGGGCGGTGCAAGGCCGAGGTGGGCGTAGGCCATGTGGGTGACGCACCGCCCGCGCGGCGTGCGCGCCAGAAGCCCGCGCTGCATCAGGAAGGGTTCGCTCACGTCTTCGAGCGTGATTGCTTCCTCGCCCAGCGCCGCGGCAAGCGTGTCCAGCCCCACGGGGCCGCCGCCGTAATGCTGGATGATGCACCGCAGCAGTGCACGGTCGAGGTTGTCGAGACCCTCCTCGTCGATCTCCATCTGGTTCAGTGCGTAGATAGCGGCCTGTTCGTCCACGTCGTCGCGACCCATGACCATGGCGTAGTCACGCACGCGGCGGAGCAGCCGGTTGGCCACGCGGGGGGTGCCCCGGCTGCGGGAGGCCACCTCGGCCGCGCCGTCGGGCGTTGTGGGGATGCCCAGGATGCCGGACGAGCGGCTGACGATCTGGGCCAGCTCGTCGGTGGAGTACAGTTCCAGCTTGAGCACGACGCCGAAGCGATCGCGCAGCGGGCCGGACAGCTGCCCCGCCCGGGTGGTGGCGCCCACCAGCGTGAAACGGGGCAGGTTGATGCGTATGGACTGGGCGCTGGGGCCTTTGCCGATCATGATGTCCAGCGCGTAGTCTTCCAACGCGGGATAGAGCACCTCCTCCACCTGGCGGGAGAGGCGGTGGATCTCATCGATGAATAAAACATCTCCCTCGGCGAGGTTTGTGAGCAGGGCGGCGAGGTCGCCCGGTTTTTCGATGGCTGGGCCGGAGGTGATGCGGAACTGCACGCCCATCTCGGCAGCCACGATGCCAGCCAGCGTGGTTTTGCCAAGGCCGGGCGGGCCGTACAGGAGCAGATGGTCCAGCGGCTCGCCGCGCATCTTGGCGGCCTCCAGATAGATGGAGAGGTTCTCCTTTGCCTTCTTTTGGCCAATGTACTCGTCCAGCGTGCGCGGGCGCAGGCTGAGTTCGCCGTCGAAATCCTCGGCGGCGGCCTCGGGGGAGACGAGGCGGTCGGCCGCGAAGGCGTCGTCGGCTTGGGGAAAGGGATGTTGTTCGGAAGGATTGATGGCCAAGGGAGAGACCTCCTGCGTGTGCTTGTGGGATTAGCGCCGGGGCGCAGTGCCCCAGTTGTTGCCCTGTGCGTCACAGCTTTCGCATTGTTCGGGCGTGCCCCAGGCGTCGCCCTGGGGAGCGGCGGGCTTTTCTTTGGGTGCGCCCCAGTTGTTGCCCTGAGCGTCACAGCTTTCGCATTGTTCGGGTGTGCCCCAGGCGTCGCCCTGGGGAGCGGCGGGTTTGCGTTTATCCTGTTCCATACAGATACCTCCTGTCGGGGGTTGGCGAAGAAGAGAATCTTGTGGTTCAAGAACTCTTTTGAAGCAACAACAAGGGCGGATACGTTAGCCCCGGGTGCTGGGCTTGCCCTGCGGTCAGGGCCGGTTACCTGGACCCAAGCCCCCGCAGCGCGATGCGGATGATCTCGGCCGTGGGAAGGGTGGGGTCCACCTGCGCGATGGAGGCGGCCGCTTCGCTCTGGGTGTAGCCCAGGCT
>JAVBQQ010000073.1:0-5554 GCA_031548875.1 Oscillospiraceae bacterium | reverse complement strand
GGTCACAAAGATGGTGGCCCCGCCCACCGTGACGGCCAGCGGAGGCACGGCGGCGCCCGGCTCGAACTCCGCGTTGCCGGGCATCATCTCGCTGCGGGTGTGGCTGTGCCTGGCAAAAACGGCCACACAATCGTCCACGCGGTTGTCCTGCACGCCCACCAGGAAGGTGACATTGGCGGCCAGCAAAAAGCCGCCGGTTGTGGCCAGCTGTGTGGCCGAAAAACCCGCCTCTACCAAGGCGCGGTTGAGGGGCCGGGCGTCCTCTTTGTGCACGATCGCGGTGATCAGTTTCATACAAAAACTCCTTTGGAACAAAGCCGCCGGGCGTTCGCGCAGGCGCTGCCCGCGGTGTGGGGATGTCGATTGCGCTTCCATCGGCCAACGAAGCAAGGGTTGTGCGAACGTGGGGCTTCCGGCAAACCGGAACGGAGAAGGCCGGAAATGGTCCCATTTATTTTAGCACATCCAGCGCCGGAATGCCACCGGCGGCAAAAAGGCGGGCGGCCTCTTCACTCACCACCTCGCCCGGCACCAGCGGCGGCACGCCGGGCGGGCAGGGGCAGGCCACCTCGGCCAGCACACGGCCCACCGCGGTGGCCAGCGGCACCCGCTCGGTGTCGCCCATCACGGCGTCGCGAGGGGAGCAGGCAGCGCTGGCCGCCATGCCTTGCCAGAAGATGTCGTCCTCTGCGCGGCCAGTCCCAAGCCGCCCATGCGGGCCGGCTTGCCAAGCATCTGCTTGCAGACCGCAGGCCGCAGGCCACAGCGCCAGCTGCGGGGGGGCCTTCTCATATTGTAGCGCGGGCTTTTGTGCAAAGAGTGAAAGAACCGCCGCCAGCGCGTCGAAATCGGACAGGTGGTTGTATGGTGACGCCATGAGTACGATGCGGGTGCCGTCGGCGTATTCAGGCGGCAGGCCGGCTGCCAGCAGCGCCTGTTCCACCTCGACCGTCGGCCAGCCGGCGGCGGCGGGCAGCAGGCAGAGGCGGAGTGGATCGGCAATCGCCCTGCCCTGCCCCAAAACGCTACGCTCTGTACGGCCGCCCGTGGGCCGTTCCGGTGTGCCAGCCTGCCGGGCAACTGCCGGCGCACTCTGTGGCAAGATGCAGTCTTCCGCCGTGTTCCCCTCCCGCCACACAAGGTGCGGCGCGGCGGCGGCCACGGCAGCCAGCCGCCCGGCCGTCCGGGCCAGTGCGGCGGAAAAGCCGGCGGGGTCATCCAGCAGGGCGCCGGCAGCCAGGTCCAGGCTGGCCAGTACGGGGTAGCTGGGGCTGGTGGAGCAGAACTGGTTCAGCGCCCGGCGGGCGGCGGGCGCAAGCGAAGCGTCCCGCAGATGCAAAAGGGCCGCCGGCGTCAGGCAGGGCAGCGTTTTGTGGGCAGAATCGGCCGCGGCGTCGGCGCCCAGGGAGATGGGATGGACGCCGGCCGAATCGGCCTCCAGCCAATCGTCACCAGCTTCCCGGCCGGCCTCAAACGCCGCTTCCCCGCAAAACCGCAGGTGCGCGCCCTGGGCGTTGTCCACCAGCAGGGCGCTGCCCGCCGCGCGGCAGAGGGCGGCCAGCGCACGGATGTCGCTCATGCGGCCGTAATAGTCCGGGCTGGTAACAAAGACCGGCGCGCCGGGGTATTCTTCCAGCGCGGCGGCCAGCGTTTCGGGCGTCAGGCGCCCCGCGCGCGGTGGCAGCCACACGGGCGCTGCCCCCAGGTGCACCAGCGCGCGCACCGCCGAGGCGTGGCACCCCCGCAGCATCAGCACCCGCCCGCCCGGCTTTGTGAACAGCGCCAGCATGGCCATCACGCAGGACGACGCCCCGCTGGCCGAATACAGCGTGGCGCCGCTGCCGTACACGCGCGTCATATTCGCTTCGCTTTGGGCCAGCGGGCCGGTGGGGCGGCTCAGGTCGTCCGCGCCGGGGATCTCGGTCAGGTCATAGCGCAAAACCGGGCCAAAGGGGGGCGCGGCGTCGGCGCTTCCCTTGTGGCCCGGTACAAAAAACCGGTGTTGCAGCCCTGCAAGCTCTTCTATCGCGTCAAAAAACGGTGTGTTCGTACCCATCGGCGCTTCGCTCAGCGGCGCCAGTTGCGCCGGTTCTTGTAGATACGTATCTGGTTCTGCACGGCCTCCACCGTGCTGCGGCCAAAGAAGATGGCGTAGTTCACAAGGCTGAGTGCCAGCGACACAAGCGCCACCAACCCCGTATACGGGCTGGCCACGAAGGCGAAGATGATCTGGATGAGCAGGAAGGCGGCATAGGCCAGCGCCATCCACTTTGCCTTGACGGGCAGGATGAAGAAGAGCCGGAAGGTGGCGTCGGGCGAGAGGGCGGCGAACGCCAGGAACAGGCTGAGGTTCAGGTATACGTTGGACGCGCTGCCCACCAGCAGGCAGGCGATGATGGCGCCCACCATGCCGAACAGGTAGTAGAGGTTGAAGCGGAAGCCGCCCCACATGTTCTCCAGCGCTTCGCCGATGACATAGTAGAAATACAGCCCGATGATGAGCCAGATAAGCCCGCCGCCCGGCGGCACGAACACAAAGGTGACCAGTCGCCACACCTGCCCGTGGAAGAGGGCGTCTCGGTTGAGCGTGAGTAGCGAGATGAAATCGAAGCCGGAATAGGCTGCCGCCTGGCTGACGAAATAAACGATGGCCATGCCCACCACAATGATGAGCATGAGCCGGCGGATATAGCGCTTACCGTGTTTATGTTCCAGTTTGTACAACCATTTCATTCTGGTTTGTTGCCTCCATTTGTGGCATATATGCGTATTTTGTTGTAGAAAAGGGCCCGCCCGGCCCGCCTCTTGCACTATACAACGACGCAGGCCCCCCGGGTGACACCATTGTAGCAGAGCCCCCGGGCGAGTTCAACAAAAAGTTGACTGGTGGCAGGTAGGGTTGGGAGTGGGTAAAAAATCGAAAACCGCCAAGCAAGCCACTTTTTAACACTTTCAACAGAGTTTTCAACAATGGCCGCCCACCTCGTCTTATACAAGCCGTAATTTGCAAGAGGGATGTGAAAAAAATTCCAGCCAAAGTTTTTGGCGCTTTTTGTCGGGGTTGACGAAATTGCCAGATATTTTCCCATTGGGATAATGGGAGTTGGCGCGGCCGACAAAAGAAGGGGCCACCCTTGGGAAAAGCGTGCCTGCCAAACCGGCATGCTGTGGCGGCCGGCTACCCCTGTGTTTCCCTTGCGGCGCGGCGGTCCCGCTCCGACTGTTCCAGCCGGCGGGCCTCCTCCTGCCGGGCCATCGCGGCCAGGCGTTTTGCGCCCTCCACGCTGCCCACGGCGCACATGAAGCCGCTGGCATGGCAGAAGATGATGTCCGGCACGCCGGTGATCTCGCGCAGCTCGTCGGCCGGGCGGCCGCGCCAGGCTGAGGGCAGCGGTACCTTGTTGCCCGCCTTGCCGTTGTAGTCCTTGGGTACGCACTGCAGCGAAAACCCGCCCCGGGCCGAGGGGAAGATGACGAACTCAGCCGCCGTGGGGATGAGGACGGGCTTCCAGGGCACAAACTGTGGCAGCACCACAATGTTGTCCTGCATGCCGGCCAGCGCCTTATTGGCCACCGCCTCGCCCCGGTGCAGGGCGGCCACGCTCTCGATGCGCCGGTCGAGCAGTTTTTCGGCCACCTGCACGGCCTCTTCGAAGGCGGCGTTCTCGTCCTCGTCCGAGTCCCACGAGGGGTTGAAGGTGCCGATGAGCACGGCCAGCAGGTTGCCGGTGCCCTGGTTGTCGTCTATGTCCAGCGGCTGTATGAACTTGTCATCGAACCACTGGGCCTTGTCCGGCGGCAGGAAGCACTCGCCGTACGCCTGCCACAAGAGGCCGAAAGCCGCGTAGGGCGCGCCGTTTGGACGGCGTTTGCGCTCCTTGTCGTGGTGGTCGAAGGGGCCGCCGCCAACGTCGAACACGATGCCGGAGAAGCCCTTGGGCACCTCTTCGCCGCGGTAGATGCGGATATCCGGGCGCAACAGGCGCAACAGCGCCGCCGAAAAAACGTCGTCGGCGTGGAAACGCCCCGCGTGGGTGAAGGCGAGCTGGGGAACGCCCGCCGGGTTGCCTTGCAATGCCATGGGTGTGGGTCCTTTCATTGGATTCCTTAGAATATAGAGTGGCTTTTCCAGTATACGCGGGGGCGGCCGCTCCGTCAAACGCGCGGGCCGCCGCGCACAGGCCCCGTACAAAAGATGTCGTATATTTTGCTGTTATTTCTCTTGATAGCCACAAGATATAGTGGTACAATCCAAATAGATATTGCCTGTTGTTTATCGCCTTATTTGGAAAGAGGGGCCCTGCCATGATCAGCGAGATTTCTGAAAACGCGCGCCAGGTACTGGAAAAACGCTACCTTGCCAAGGACGCCAACGGCGCCAACACCGAGGACATCGAGGGGATGTTCCGCCGGGTGGCCGCCGCTGTGGCCGCTGCCGACGCGCCATACGACCCGCAGGCCGACCTGACGGCCACCCAACAGCGCTTTTATGAGCTGATGACCAGCCTGCGCTTCCTGCCCAACAGCCCCACGCTGATGAACGCCGGCCGCCCGCTGGGCCAGCTGTCGGCCTGCTTCGTGCTGCCGGTGGAGGACAGCATGGAGGCCATCTTCGAGGCGGTGAAGAACGCGGCGCTCATCCACAAGTCCGGCGGGGGCACCGGCTTTTCCTTCTCCCGCCTGCGGCCGGCGGGCTCCACGGTCAACTCCACTGGTGGGGTGGCCAGCGGGCCGGTCAGCTTTATGCGGGTGTTCAACATGGCCACAGAAGCCGTGAAGCAGGGCGGCACCCGCCGCGGCGCCAACATGGGCATCCTGCGGGTGGACCACCCGGACATCCTTGAATTCATCGACTGTAAGAAGAACAACACCGACATCCAGAACTTCAACATCAGCGTGGGCGTCACCGAGGCGTTCATGTTGGCGGTGGAGGCGGGCGAGGAGTACGACCTTGTCGACCCGCACACCAAACAGCCCACCGGGCGGCTTTCGGCCCGGGGCGTGTTTGAGAAGATCGTGGACGCCGCCTGGGCCGGGGGCGAGCCGGGCATCCTCTTTCTCGACCGGCTGAACCGCGACAACGTGGTGCCCGGCCAGGGGGAGATCGAATCCACCAACCCCTGCGGCGAGCAGCCGCTGCTGCCCTACGAGAGCTGCAACCTCGGCAGCATCAACCTTGTAAAGATGGCGAAGCTGTGCGACGGCGTGTACGAGGTGGATTGGGCGCTGCTGGCCGAAACGGTGGCCGCCGCCGTGCATTTTTTGGACAATGTCATCGACGTGAACAGCTACCCACTGGAAAAAATCGGCGAGGTGACCAGAGCCACCCGTAAGATCGGTCTTGGTGTGATGGGCTTTGCAGACCTGCTGCTGCTGCTGGGCGTGCCCTACAACAGCGACGAGGCCCTCGCGCTGGCCGAGCGGCTGATGGCCTTCATCAACGCCGAGGGCCGCCGCGCCTCCGTCGCGCTGGCAAAGCAGAGGGGCGCCTTCCCGCTGTTCGCGCAGTCCATCTTTGCGGCAGGCGAGCCCTGCCGCAACGGCACGGTCACCA
>JAVBQQ010000085.1:0-21855 GCA_031548875.1 Oscillospiraceae bacterium | reverse complement strand
AAAGAAGTTCGGGTCTCACTTCGCTCATCCGTCCGCCGCTTCTTCAGGATGCTCCAGATAGTATTGCTCGTTCATATACTGCATCGTTGCAATATTATTCTGGTGTTCCCAATAGTAGGTTGCATAATAGTGGTTGCCATACAGGTCGTTGCAGAAGTAGAAGTAGTTGTGGTCTGTGGGGTGCAGGGCGGCCTCCAGCGCCGTCTTGCTGGGGCTGGAGATGGGCCCCACCATCAGCCCCTCGCGCGTGGCGGTATCGTCGCGCGTATTGTAGGCGTTGTACAGGTCCGGGTTTTCATCCCGTACCCGCTCCCACGAGTTGCCATAGTCTCGCGCAATCCAGTCTTCGATGTACCGGTCGGTGGTGTCGCTGCCCATTGTGCGGCGGGCAAGGCCGGTGTCGCCCAGGTCTTTGGTCAGGCGGTTCCAGAACACGCCGGCCACATCCTTCTGGTTTTGGGCGCGCGCCTCGGCCGAGATGCCGGGCACGCTGCTCTCCTCTTCCACAAGCGAGGCCAGGGTGATCATATCGCGCAGCGAAAAGTTCTTTGCCGCAAGCTCTGCGTACAAATCGTCGCTCAACGTGCTCAGGTCGTCGTCCATCTGCTGGAACAGCTTGCGGGCGGCGTAGTCCGCGGGGTCTTCTTCGTCTGTGAAAAATTGGAAGGTGTTGGCCGCAAGGTATCCTTCCGCAGCCATCCATGTGTTGGGGTCAAGCTGGATGTGGCCGAAGAACTTGAAATCCGAATCCTCACCCTTCGCGATCTCTTCGGAGGCGATCGCATTGGCCGCCTTGATGAAATCTTCCGCCTTGCACACGTCTTTTTTCTCCAGCCGCGAGGCAAATTGCATCACCGTACTGCCCTCGGGGATGGTCACCTTAACCGTCTCGCGTTCGGGCGGCGGCTGGGAGATTGTCTCGATGATTTCGTCATAGCTCATACCGGGCGTAATGACAAAACGTCCCCTCTGGATGCCAGTGGACGAACCATTGAAACGCATGTAGAACCGGAAAATATTGCTGTTCGAGATCAGGCCCGCTTCCTCCAGCTGGCTGCCGATCGCACTGCCGCTGTTGGTCGTTATCTCGATGGTGACGGGTTCGACCGCCGTGGCGTTTTTGCCGCCGACTTCTCCCAGCACCCAGAACAAGCCAATCAGAAAGACGATGACCACCGCCGCCACAAACACCAAAAAGGCGATGAGACAGCCGCGGTTTGCCCGCTTGCGGGAGAGTTCATCATCATAATAGTCGTAATCTTCATTGTCATCGTACTCGTCATCATAGCCTTCGTATTCGTCGTAGGCATCTGCTTCATTGCGGCCGTATGCGTCATTTGCGCTGTTGCCAGCCGCCCTGTAGGGCTGTCGGTTGTTCGCCATACCTTCCTCCGGATCTGTTGTGCCATTCCCAGCGCCCGCTTTGGCAAGGCGCTTTTTCACGTTTTATTGAATGATTTTCAAAAGATTTGATTCAAAAAAATGCCGACCTATAAAATGTGCGCCACAGTTGCGGCGTACCTTTCCTATCTTACTCTGCCGTCATCGTTTTTGCAATAGATGGCCGGCTTTTGAAACAAAAATCACACAAAAATCAGAAAAGACCTGCCCTGCCATGTGTAGATACCGGACAAGCCGATACATAGCATCGGTTTGAGAGCGACGGTATAGGGAACAACTATCAGCTTTGAGTGCAGACCGCGCCATGCGCCTGCTCCGGATACAGCGACGCAAGTACCGCATCCGCTTTTTCTGCACCGGCCAGTGCCGCCACCAGCGCCCGGGCAAACTGCAGCGCCACGCCGGCGGAGCGGCCGGTGATCACCTTTCCGTCCACCTCCACCGGCGCACCCGTTACTGTGCTGCCGGTAAGCGACGCCTGCACGTCGGGAAACGCCGTGGCCCGTCTGCCCGCAAGCAGCCCAACCTTGTGCAGCACAGTGGGCGCTGCGCAGATGGCCGCGATATAGATATCCCGTGCAGCCGCCTCGGCCAGCACCGCAGCCACCATTCCACTTGCCGCAAGGTTTTGGGTACCAAGGCCACCGCCCGGCAGCACCACCATCACAGCGTCGGCAGGCAGCACAAAGCCCTCGCCGGCTACATCCGCACGCACGCGTACGCCGTGTGAGCCGGGAATCTCCTGTCCGCCCACGCCCACCGTCTTCACCTCTATGCCCGCCCGGCGCAAAAGGTCCACCGGGGTGATGGCCTCGATCTCCTCGAAACCCTCGGCCAAAAATACGTATACCGTTTGCATCTTGCACTCCTTTCCCACAAAGCTCGTCCAGCCCTGTGCATGCGTTCGTTTCATCATCGTATCTTGTTGTGTCTTATCGCATGGTCATAGCCTACATTCGTCAGCCGTCGGTCTTATATCTCTGCAGCCGCGCGCCCAGCTCATCCAGCGCAAAACGCAGGTAAGTCGGCGGCATGGGGCACTCCTGCCCATAGAACGAACTTCCCCGCCCACAGCCGCCAGTCGGCGTCAACCACTTCAGCTGTGCCTCCCGGTGTAGCGCGCCTTCACCGGGCCAGAGTGTCCCATCCGCCGGCAATGTAAGCGTAAGCTCTGCAGCACCCGTCTCCCGCGCCACCCTCGCCAGCAGGCGGTTCGCTTCCGTCTCGTCGGCGGCCAGCTCGGCCACCAGTGGTCGGCCCGCATTCGGGAAGTACAGCGCATAGCCATTCTCGCTGCATGCGGCGCGGGCGCCCTCCTCCCACAGGTCTTGCAGCACAAGAGCCGTGCGCGCAGGCGAAAAACAGATAGGAGAAACACCGGCCAAGCACACCTTGCGAAGCGCCAGGAAGCGCTCAGCCCCAAGTGGGCCGGTTTTGATATCGCCGTCCTCGCCGGCATGCAGGGCGTCAACCATCTCATCCAGCCGCCAGCGCAGGCAGCGCAGCCATAATGTACCATATCCGCGCGCTTCATAAAACCCGAACAACCTGTCATTCGCAGGTATCAGCGCCGCGAAGGCCGCGCCCCATACCACTGCTTCCCTCTCGACGTAAGCCATCAGCCCGCTCATAACTCCCCTGCCGCGGCTGTCCGGCCGCGTGGCCAGAGCGTAAAGATAAATACCTTTTTGTTTCCCTGCCATGCAGGGCACAGCAAGCATGCTGGCGATTATGCGTTCTTTTTCTTCGGCCACAAACACATTTTGCGCTCCTGCAAACCGGTCGAGGCAGTGCTCGATCGTGGCAGTGTCATCGCCGAACACGTCGCCCCACAAGGCGATGACCTGCAGCCGGTCGCCCTCCTGCGCCCGCCGGTACATCAGTCCTTGGGGGGCCACACCCTGGGCGCGGCCCGCAGCTTGTCCAGCAGGAACACCGGGTTGTACGAAAGCTTTGCCGTGCGCAAGCCCTCGTCACCCACATCGTTCTCGCGGTTGATATATTTGTAGCCGCGGCCAAAGGCACGGGCCATCTCGCGGTTGATGATATTGTACGCGCCTGAAACGTCATAGGACGCCTTCTCCACGTGGGTGACGAACTCATTGCCCAGCGGGCTGCCGAAGGAAAAAGCCACCACCTCGCCCCCCACCGTGATGAGCCCGCCCTTTAGGCGCAATTCCTCGTAATGGCGCAACGCCTGCTCCACCGCCACCTGTTCCATCTGCACGCCGGTGCTGTCCTCGTTTTCGTAAAAGGTGCGCCAACGGCTGTTGAACTCGCACACCGCGTCCAGTGTCTGCTCTGTGATCTCGTGGAACTGCCAGTCGGGATACATCCGTTCGAAACGGGAACAATGATTGCGCTTTTTCTGGAATTTGCGCCCGGGCAGGTCGGCCAGGTCGCTGGAGAGGTAAACGTAGTCGCTGGCGTCGCGCGGGTTGGTAATCTCGAAATAGTCCGGGTACAGTTCTTTCAACCGGCCAATCTCAGAGGTGGGGATGGAGGTGATGACCGGGGGTTTTTCATCCCCTTTTGCATACTCCAGTATCGCGTCGATGGGACGCTTGATATCTCCTTTCCCGCTGGGGAACTGGTAGAAGATATTCTTGCCGTCGTAGTCGCTGCGCAGGATGACGAAATCCTCAAACCGGGCAATCTGCGTGTTGCCTACCCGTTTCCAGATATAGATATCCACAAATGCGTACTCGCAGCTCATGTATCCGTGCATTTCCAGCAGGGGCACCGCCCACTTGGCGTCCTCCACCTTCACGTAGTCAAAATCGAAACTCATAATGCCTCCTTGGCAATCGATAAAAGTTCTGAGGCGATCTGCCCCACCGGGCGCATCTTGCCCGCCTGGGTACAGGCAAGCCGCCGCCAACCCATCCGCCCCGCGCACCAGTAGGCGGCGTCGCGGCTTTGACGGATATACGCCTCGTCACGCTCGTGGATATCGTGCTGGCCGGCCTGGGCATACCGCTTCTGCAAAAGCTGTCTGCTCACCTCCGGCTCCACATCCAGGTAAACGACCAGATCCGGCCGGGGGATGGCCAGCTTTTCGTACTCAAAATCCTCCAGCCAGGCGATATATCCCTCCCATTGTTCCCGTGGCAGCTTTGCGCATTGGTGGATTGCGTTGGAGGTAGTGTACCGGTCGGCCACCACGATGCCGCCCTGCGCAAGGAAGCCTCCCCAGTCACTTTTCCAGCTGGCGTAGCGGTCCACCGCATAAAAGGCGGACGCCGCCCACGCGTTCACGTCGCCGGGCGACGAACCGAACGCGCCCGAAAGGTACATCTGCACCAATGCGCTGGAGGGGCTGTCATAGTTGGGGAATGAGATCTGGCGCACCCCCGCCCGCATACCCTCTGCCGACAGTGCTTCGGCCAGCAGCTGGCTTTGTGTGGCCTTTCCGCTGCCATCCAGCCCCTCTATCACAATCAGCCTGCCTCGGCTGCCATTTCCCTCCATCACTCCATGCCCTCTTGCCCGCTGCGCAGGGCTTCATACTGCGCACGCATCTCCACCGCCCTGCCGCAGGTCATCTTCCCCTCGGTACAGGCGCCCGCCGCACAGCCAGGCCCCGCCTTTGCAAACAGCGCCGGCGCCACTCTGCACACAAGACGCAGCACCCCGTCGGCCAGTTCGCGGATCTCCCACTGGGCGCGGTTGCAGCAACGCAGCCGGAAGAAGTGGTTCAGGCTGCGGGCGTTCATCGTCACGATCATATTGGTGGCACAGGCGTTGGGCAGCACGAAACGTGCGTCCTCGATGGCCGATTTCGCCGCCGCACGTCCTGCCTCTTTTTCCTCCACGCCCTCAGCCAACAGGGCGGCCAGATGCTTCTCCCGCAAGATCTCCGCCAGCTTTTCATACGTCTCGGCATCCTGTCGCATCGCCTGCTCGTACAGTTGCGCCGCCTCGGGGATGTCCGCTATCTCGGGCGGCAGCAGGTAGTCGAACCCTTCCATATTCACGTAGCGCTGGCTGCGCACGCTGAACGAGGCCATCCTGTGCCGGGTGAACTGAGCCATCAACGAACGGCTCACCCCTTCGATAGCAAAGGTAAAGGACGCATGCTCGGTTGGGCTGTCGTGGCCCATGCCGGCCAGCATGGCCACAAATTCCTTGCTTTTTTCCTCAGTCAGGCCCTCCAGCAGCTCGTCCACGCCCATGCTGGTGTAGCACATGCGCGCGGCGGCGGCCACCACCTTTTCCGGCTGGGGCGTATGAGCTATCAAACGCACTTTCATTCTGGCAAGCATTCCTTTCTGTTCCCCTGCGGGGCGGTTCCGCGCCATCTCGCTGAGCACCTCCCACTCACTCGGGCAGTTTCTCCAGCGGTGCAAAGTTGGCCATCGTCTTTTTGGTGCCCGCCGTTTCGAAGGCGATCTCCACTAGCGTATCCCCCGCCATGGGTGTCACCTTCTGTACGACGCCCCGGCCAAACACCTTGTGCTTGACCACATCCCCCTGTACAAATACGACACCGGCGTTCTTCGCGGCGGCGCCCGGCGCCCTTGTACCTCCCTGCACCAGCGTGGAGCCAAAGGCCGGTTTGCGGGGTTCTCCACCACCGGCGTAAGCCGCTGCCCGGGAGGAAACATGCTTTTGCGGCCCGCGGTTGTATTCCTTGTCCAGATAAGGCGAGCGCCCCCGACCGGCCGCCTGCCCGTGGCCGGCGCCGGAAAAGCCTTCATCGTCGCCCCAGCCACCGCCAAAGCTGCCCATGCGCGCAGCCGTCGCCTGGTTCGCCCAGGGCGAGGCTTCCCGTTCGATCAGTTCTTCGTCTATCTCCTGCACAAAGCGGCTGGGAAGGTTACGGCGCGTCTGGCCGTACAGCAGCCTGCTGCCCGCGCTGGAAAGGTACAGCCCCCGCCGCGCCCGGGTGATGCCCACATAGCACAGCCGGCGCTCCTCCTCCAGCTCCTCCTGCTCAAAGCGACTTCGGTCGCCGGGGAAGACACCCTCTTCCAGCCCCACGATGAACACGTACGGGAACTCCAGCCCCTTGGCGCTATGCAGAGTCATCAAAACCACATGGTCGGCGTTTTCGTCGTAGCTGTCCAGGTCCGATATGAGCGCGATCTCCTCAAGGTACCCTTCCAACGTTGCCTCCTCGCCGTTCATGTCGGCATAAGTCTTCACATTGGAGACAAGCTGCCCGATGTTTTCAAGCCTTGTGGCGCCCTCGTCGCCGGCGGCTTCCAGCATGGCCGTATAGCCTGTCAGGTCGGGCACAGCAGCGGCAAACTCAGCCAGCGGCAGTTGCTCTTTCGCGGCCACAAGCTGCTCGTAGATGCCAAAAAAACCCCGCAAAGCGCTCGCTGCACGGGAGAGCACGGGGTAGCTCTCCGCATCGCGTACCACCTCCAGCATGGGCACGCCCAACCCCTGGGCAATCTCGAGTATCTTGTCCACGGTGGTAGCGCCGATCTTGCGGGCCGGCTCGTTGATGACGCGCGCGAGACGCAGGTCGTCGCGGGGGGAGGTGACGATGGACATATAGGCATGAATGTCCTTCACCTCTTTGCGGTCGTTAAAGCGCAGGCCGCCCACGATCTTATACGGGATACCCGCCCGGGCAAAATGGTTCTCCACCGGGCTGGACTGCGCGTTCATGCGGTACAGCACCGCATGGTCGCGCAGGGTGCCGCCTTCCTCCAGATGCCGGGCGATCACCTCGGCGATGTGGGCGGCCTCATCCTGTTCGTTGTCGGCCAGGTAGTGGTGCACCTTGGCGCCCTCGCCGCTGTCCGTCCACAACGTCTTTCCCTTGCGGGCGCTGTTGTTTTTGATCACACAATTGGCGGCGGATAGGATGTTGGCAGTGGAGCGGTAGTTCTGCTCCAACCGAACGACCTGCGCGCCGGGAAAATGCTGCTCAAAGCTGAGGATGTTTTCGATGGTGGCGCCGCGGAAGCGGTAGATGCTCTGGTCATCGTCGCCCACCACACAGATATTGTTGGATGCGTCGCACAACAGGCTTACCAGCTGGAACTGGGCAATGCTGGTGTCCTGGTATTCGTCCACCAGAATATAGCGGAAGCGATTTTGGTAATAGTCCCGCACATCCTTGAACTCCCGCAGCAACCGCACGGTGTAGTAGATGAGATCGTCAAAATCCAGCGCGCCGTTCTGGCGGCAGCGTTTTGCATAGGCGGCGTATACTTGCGCCACGATCTTTGCGCGCGGGTCGGCGGCGCCCTCCTCCGCCTCGGCCGGGCCCACCATGCGGTCCTTCAGCCGCCCGATGGCCGAAGCCGCAGCCCGTGGCGCCATGAACTTGTCGTCGATGTTGAGGGTCTTGTACACCTCTTTGATGACACGCTGCTGGTCGTCGGCGTCGTAGATGGTAAAGTTTTGGGGGAAGCCCAGTTTCTCAGCCTCGCGGCGCAGGATGCGCACACAGGCCGAGTGGAAGGTGGAAGCGTTCACGTCGCCGCCCATCTCTTCGCCCAGCAAGCGGGCCAGGCGGCTTTTCAGTTCGCCCGCCGCCTTGTTCGTAAAGGTGATGGCCAGGATGTTCCACGGCCGCACAGGCCCGTCTGCCAGCAACGGGGCCAGCCGCGCCGAAGGCTGTGCGCCGCCGGCCATGCAAGCCTTCAACTCCTGCAGGTCTTCTTCGCCCACCTCACGGGCAAGTGTATCTGTTTGCGCCGCATGGCCGAACAGGATGAGGTTCGCGATGCGGTTGACAAGGACGGTTGTTTTGCCGCTGCCCGCGCCCGCCAGGATGAGCAGCGGGCCTTTTGTAGCGAACACCGCCTGCCGCTGTACGGGGTTCAGGCCGGAAAAACGGCTTTCGATATACTGCTTGCGCAGCTGGACGAACTGTGCGGAAAAAGGATCCATGCATTCAACTCCGGGGATTTTCTTTTTTATAAGGTTCGCACCACGCTTTATTATCTGATATAGGGCATTACACCCTATGTTGGCCTTCCTCGCTCGGTTATGCGAAAGCAGGTTTTCGCGCAACTCTCGCCTCGTCGGCCAATAAAGTATACCATACCAGGGGCATTTGATAAACCCCGATTTTGTCAAACGGGTGTTTGATACGGTATTGCAATGCAGCAGCCGGCAGACCTTGTCATCTGCCGGCTGCCGGTGTCACATCACTCGTTTTTGTCAGGTATGGCTGTACTGGCGCAAGCCCCCTGCCTTCACCCAAAGATGTTGATGAGGATGCCCGCTGCCACGGCGCTGCCGATGACGCCCGCTACGTTGGGGCCCATCGCGTGCATCAAAAGGAAGTTTTGCGGGTTTTCGCGCGCACCCTCCTTCTGGCTCACGCGGGCAGCCATGGGCACAGCCGAAACGCCTGCCGAGCCGATGAGAGGGTTTATCTGCCCCTTGGTCAACACATACATCAGCTTGCCCAGCAAAACACCGCCCGCCGTGCCGAAGGCAAACGCGATAAGCCCGAGGATGATGATTTTGATGGTGCTCCAGGTGAGAAAGGTGTCCGCGCTGGTGGTAAGGCCCACAGAGATGCCCAAAAAGATGGTGATGATGTTCATCAAATCGTTTCCGGCAGTTTTGGTCAGCCGCTCCACCACGCCCGATTCCCTCATCAGGTTGCCCAGCATCAGCATACCGATGAGCGGCGTGGCCGTGGGCAGGATGAGACAACAGATGATGGTGACGATGATGGGGAAGATGATACGCTCGGTCTTGGACACCGTACGCAGCTGTTTCATCACAACCGAGCGCTCTTTCTTGGTCGTCAGCGCCCGCATGATAGGCGGCTGTATCACCGGCACAAGCGCCATATAGCTGTACGCCGCCACCGCCACCGAACCAAGCTGGTGCGGCGCCAGTATCGCATTCGTAAAGATCGCCGTGGGGCCATCAGCGCCACCAATGATACCGATGCCCGCTGCTTCCGCACCAGTAAAGCCCAGTGCGATAGCCATCAGGAACGCCACAAAGATACCCAGCTGTGCCGCCGCCCCCAGCAGAAGACTCTTCGGGTTTGCAATCAAGGGGCCAAAGTCTGTCATGGTGCCAATACCCAAAAAGATGAGCGGTGGGTAGATGCCCAGCTTGACGCCCAGGTACAGCATATCGCCCAAGCCCCCGTGGTGGAATATCTCATCCATCAGCGGGTATTGCGCCAGTATTTCCGGCGTAGCGTTTGCGCCCTGGTACATAAAATATTCCATATGGATAATGCCGCTGAAGGGCAGGTTTGCCAACAGCATGCCAAAGGCGATGGGCAGTAGCAATAACGGCTCAAATCCCCGCACGATGGCAAGATACATCAACAAGCCGGAGATGAGGATCATTACAAGATAAAGAGGGTTTTCCACAAGGCCCACAAACCCGGAGTTCTGCCAGATGCTGACAACGGTATTCAGAAAATCCGCCATGTGTATCCCCCCTTAGAATGGCTCGGTGTAGGAGATCACACCGGCAAGGCCCCACGCGCCTCGGCCTTTGGGTACCGTTTGCACCGATCGCAGCGTATAGCGGCCGTCCTCGATACTGGCTACGGCCGCGGCAATAGCCGCTACCACCTCGGGGGGGATTCCCGCCCCCACCTGCGGCGGCGAAGCCACAGCCGGGGAAGATGTTGTTACATACTCAGGCGCCAACGGCGCCGTGACCTCCTGCACCATGGGCGTAGCGGATGTAGCGGGCACGGCCTGCGCCGGTGCTCCCATAGTCTGCTTCGTCTGTTCTTTTTCCTGCCTGTTTTTATCGATGGACGCAAAGATCCTGCCCATCAACAACAGCACCAGGTACAGGATGATCAATATCAGGAACACCAGCACCAGCCCGGTAACCACCACGATGGCGGCGGGCGGGTCGACTTTGTCCGCAGCCTGTTGCGTCGCCTGCTCTGCCGCAAAACCGAGCAACCCCGTCATTCGCACCACGCAGCTACCCCCTCCCAAATGTTCAGATTCTCTCCAAACCAAGATTTATTATAACGAAATGCGCGTAGGGTTTCAACTGTCATATTCCTGCCGGACATTCCTCTGCGGCGTGGCACCCGCTATCACGTCGCCGTTTTGTTACAGGCTTCTCCTTGCCGACCGCATGCCCAGGTGGTACAATCTGGGCAAAAGAACGCAGCCACGGCAGCAGAAGACAGGGGGAAGCAGCAGATGCTGAAACAAGCCGAAACCGTGCGCGCCATTTCCAAAGAAGACTATAAAAAAATCGCTAGACCGCTTAAAAAAAGACTTGCGGAGCTTCAGCACCGCGTGAAGGACGAAAAACTGCCCATCCTGGTTCTCATCGAAGGATGGAGTGCGGCCGGCAAAGGCAGCCTGCTCTCCGAGGTCATCCTCACGCTGGACCCGCGCAATTTCAAGGTGCGCAACATCGTGGACCCCACCGAGGAAGAACGCCGCAAACCCTTTCTGTGGCGGCACTGGATGTCCCTGCCCGAGCGCGGCATCATGGGCGTGTACGACCGGGGCTGGTACGCGGAGATTGCCGAGACGCATGCTGAAGGCGGCCCCGCCCATCACAAGCAATTGCACGAAAAGCTCGCATCCATCAATGCCTTCGAGCGTGAACTGGCCGACGACGGGACGCTCATACTCAAAATCTTCCTGCACATCACCCAAAAGGAACAGAAAAAGCGGTTGGACGCCCTGCGTTCCCATCCCTCCACCGCCTGGCGAGTGGATAAGCAAGACTATCACAACAATAAGCATTACACTGATTTTTTCGATTGTTATGAGGAGATGCTTACCCAAACGGATACCCCCTGCGCACCCTGGCATGTGGTATCCGGCGGAGATCGGCGGGCCGCCCAGGCCGAAGTGCTCCAATTGCTGGTGGAGAATATCGAACAAGCGCTGGCCGCACGAGCATTACCGCCCGCAGAAGATGCCCCCGATGTCTCCAAACGGGCCCTTTCTTCCGGAGGATATGCGCCCCTGCCGGCGCCTATCCTTGCGCAGGTGCCGATGGACGGCGCGTTGGATGCGTGCGCCTACAGGCAAAAGCTGAAAAAGCTGCGCAAAAAATTGGCCCGGCTGCACAACCAAATCTACCTGCGGCGCATCCCGGTCATCATCGCTTACGAAGGGTGGGACGCCGCGGGCAAGGGTGGCAATATCCGTCGACTCACCGCCGCACTGGATCCCCGCGGCTACGAGGTGGTACCCATCTCCACACCCACGCCCACAGAGCTTGCCCATCCCTATTTGTGGCGTTTCTGGGCCGCCCTGCCCAAAGACGGCCACATCGCAGTCTTCGACCGCACCTGGTACGGACGTGTGCTAGTGGAGCGGGTGGAGGGCTTCGCCACCCCAGCCGAATGGCACCGCGCCTACCGGGAGATCAACGAATTTGAGGAAGAACTGTGCAACTGGGGGGCGGTGCTGCTCAAATTCTGGCTGCATCTGAGCCCGGACGAACAGCTGCGGCGCTTCGAGGCCCGCCAGAATGACCCGGACAAGCGTTGGAAGATCACCGACGAGGACTGGCGCAACCGGGACAGATGGGACGACTATGTGTCCGCGGTGGACGACATGCTGCGGCTCACCAGCACACAGCGCGCCTTCTGGACGGTGGTTTCCAGCGAAGACAAGCGCTATGGACGCATCCAGGTGCTGGAAACGATGGTGGAAGCGTTGGAAAGGCGCCTGTAACGCCGCAGGCGCTGATGCAGAACAGACCGCCCCAGACGGATGACCCGTCCGGGGCGGTCTTGCGCAAAGCGTCGTCTTGTCAGTCCTTCAGGTCCAGAATGCGGCCCTCTTCCGCCGCCGACGCATGACCCATCCCCTGCCGGTATTGCTCCGCGGCCTGTTCCGCCTGTTGCTTATTTTGGATATGGGGGTTCAGCTCCTGGGTTTTGTGCAGCGCTTCCTCGGCCTTTTCCAGGCCCTGCTCGTATTCCAGCACCTGCTTTTCCGCGTTCAACACCTGCTCGTACTCTTTTTGCTCGAATTTATATAGATTCCGCGCCACGGTAGCATCGAAAAACTCAAAAGACCTGCTGTCTGCATTAAATGGGTCGAACATGCCCCAGGTGCTGAAGAGCCCCGAGCCGCTCACGAACACGCCCCACGAGGCAAGGCTTTCCTCCAGTTCCGCCATGCCGCCAAACATCCGCTCGAACCCGCTCAACAGCTTGTCCAGCGAATCCTCCAGCCTCCGGGCCGTTTCGGGTACCTGCGTCATCTCGCCCAACGTGCCAGGCTCGAACATCACATGGCCCCCACCCTGCTTTGCCAGCTGCCGCACAGCGGTTTCGCTAAAACCGCCACCGGCGGAAAAACGCACGGCGGGGTATTTCTGGGCCAACTGCTGCAGGTAGGCATCCGTCTCTTTTTGCGAATAGGCGGCACCCGTCTTTTGCGCTGCCTGCGTATTTACTGTTTTCGAGGCATTCGAAGCATCTGAAGCCGCCCGCGCGTCGGGCGCGGCGCTTGCATCTCTTATCGCATCCATGGCAAAAATCGGGTCGATCCCATCCATCCGTATCACATCCTCATTCAAAATGACGTTCCCCGAACTGCTCTTGCGCCGTCCCTACGCACAGGCAAGGCAGAGCACCCCGCAGGCAGCCGCACCAGACAAAAGCAGCGTGTTTGCGCATTCGTTGGCTGTGGCGCCGGTAGTCAGCACGTCATCCACAAGTAGCACACGCCGGCCGGCCAGCTCTTCGGGATTGTCCGCCTCATATGCTCCCAGGATATTTGTACGTCGTTCTTCACGCGTCAGGTCCATCTGGCGCTTTGTCTCCCGTATCTTGTGCAGCAGGTCATATCGCACGGGCAGGCTCGTCCCGGCCGCCAACGCCCCAGCCAGCAACGCACTTTGGTTGTAGCCCCGGCGGCGCTGTGTGGCGGCCGACACCGGCACCGGCAGAATAAGATCGAACCGCCCGCTCAATCCCTCGGCCGTGTATTTTTCCACAAGATACGGCGCCAATACCCCGGCAAGCTCTCTCCGTTTTTGCATCTTGTAGCGCAGCATCGCATCACTCACCGGCGGCACGTACCGGAAGCAGGCCCACGCTCCGGCCAGATGAGCACTCGTCTCGGGTGCCACCGCCACCATTCCGGCAGGTATACGCACTTTTTCGAGCTCTGTCTCACACGCAGTATGTCGTGTAAAGCCAATTACATTGTCACACCATGGGCAGCGCGCCGGGAAGAGCAGATCCAGCAGGCCACCGGCCACTTGTTTGGCCATCATATCATTTTATCATCGCATAAAAAATGGGCAAAGCAGGAAAAACGCCCGTTGCGTTTCCCGTTGCGCACCATCTGTTCCACGACCTCCTCCTCCCCCACCAGGATGCACAGTCTCTTTGCACGGGTGATGCCAGTGTACAAGAGATTGCGGTAGCGCAGTCGCCCAGGCACTTCCGTCACCGGGATAATGACCGCCTCGAATTCACTGCCCTGGCTTTTGTGTATAGTGACCGCCCAGGCCAGTTCCAGCTCGTGCAGGTTCTCCTGCGTGTAAAATACCTGTCGGTCTTCGCTTTGAACGGTGAGTGCGCCCGCACGCACGTCCACCTCCACCACCACGCCAATGTCCCCGTTGAAGGCCCCAGCGCCAGGCTCACCGTCGTCCCGTGTATAGGGGATGTCGTAGTTGTTCTTCACCTGCATCACCTTGTCCCCCAGGCGGAACACCTGCCCTCCGTATCGCAACTCCGGTTTGCCCAGCGCGGCGGGGTTCAGCGTCTCCTGCAGGCGGGCGCCCAGGGCCGCCGTGCCCAGAATGCCCTTGCGCCCGGGGCAGAGCACCTGGATATCATAGAGCGGTGAATAGTCGTAGCTTGTGGGCAGACGGGTAGCCGCCAGCTCGGCGATCAGATTCTGCGCATGGGTGCCAAAGGCGCGCAGCAGGAAAAAATCGTCCTCTTTGCCGCCCTTTTTGGGGGTGACCCCCTCCACGATACGGTGCGCGTTGGATACGATGAGACTGGCCGCCGCCTGCCGGAAGATCTGGTCCAACTGCACCACCGGCACCACGCCCGACTGCAGGATGCCGCCCAGCACATTCCCCGCGCCCACGCTGGGCAACTGGTCGGTGTCCCCCACCATCACAAGCCGGCAGGAGGGTTTCAGCGCCGCCAACAGATTTTCAAACAGCAGCGCGTCCACCATACTCATCTCGTCTACCACAAGCACGTCGCATTTGAGCGGGTTTTGCTCGTTGCGCTTGAAGACGGGGCGGTCGGCGGCGCCGCCGCCATACTCCACCTCCAGCAGCCGGTGCAGGGTGGACGCCTTGCGACCGGTCAACTCGCTCATGCGTTTGGCGGCACGGCCGGTAGGCGCCGCCAACGCCACCCGCTCCGCCTCCTGCTCAAACAGGGCCAGGATCGCGTTCACCGTCGTCGTTTTGCCCGTGCCCGGCCCGCCGGTAATAACCAGCGCTCCATGTGTAAGCGCCGATTTGATTGCTTTTTTTTGCAAAGGTGCGTAGGTAATATTCTCTGCTTGTTCCCGTAAAGCAATGCGCCTTTCCACCAGCTCCGGCGGGTCGTAGCGGCCGGATGCCATGGAACGAATACGCAATGCGGCGTTCATTTCTGCGCGCAGATACTCGGCCAGGTAGGCAAAGTCCACCCCGTCGGGCGCCAATCGTTCATCCTCGATGCCGCCGGCTTCAAATTCGCTGGCGCAGTGCACAAGGCCCACCTCGCCGCCCGCCAGCAGGACATCCAGTGCCTCTTCAAAGGCGTCGTGCGCGATACTGAAAAAAGAACAAGCCGTGGCAGCCAGTTTTTGCTTTGGAAGGCAGGTGTGCCCGTTGTTCAGGTTGTGCCGCAGCGTGTACAGGATGGCGGCGCGGATGCGCTCGCTGCCCTCCCTGTCGAACCCCAACTGTTCGGCGATGGCGTCAGCCCGGGCAAAGCTGATAAACAACGGGTGCCCACACAGCAGGTACGGGTTTTGGTGCACACGCTCCAGCGTGGTATCTTCATATAAACGGTACAGGGCGATCGCTTCGGAAGCCGAGAGCCCAAGCCCTGAAAGGCCGGCCATGGCCTCGCGCATGCCAAACAGTTCCAAAAAACGCCGCCCGGCCTGGCGCGCTTTTTCGGGCGAGAGGCCGCGGATGTCGGCCAGCTGCTCGGGCGATGTGGCCAGCACCTCCAGTGCCTGTGCGCCGAACCGCTCCACAATGCGTCGCGCCGTTGCCGGCCCGACGCCGGGCAGCACCCCGCTGGAGAGGTATTTCAGCACCGCACCTTCCTCTTCGGGCAGGCGGAATGCGCACGCAACTGCCTCGAACTGCACGCCGTAGGAGGGGTGCTCCACATACCGGCCTGCAAGGGTCAGCTCCTCGCCGGGCACGCTGCCTGCCAGCGGTCCCACTGCGCACATCAGCTCGCCGTCAGCCAGCGCGAGGGTAAGCACAGCAAAGCCATTGGCGGGGTTTTCAAATGTGACCGCCTCCACCGTGCCGCTCAATTGTTCGCCTTGTTGTTGCATCTCCCGGTCTGCGCCTCGCCTTCGTTTGCGTATGGCAATAGTATACCAGTTTTGTGCATAAAAGGCACGGCTGGCAAAAAAAATGAGGGCGCACCGCCAAAACGATGCGCCCTTATTCAGTTCATGCCTTGGGTCAGGTCATTGCACAGTCAAAAACCTTGCAAACAGTCACTGCGCCGCAACCTTCAGCTGTTCGGTGCGGTCTGTCTTCTCCCACGCCACGCCCAGGTCCTCGCGTCCAAGATGCCCGTAAGCGGCCAGTTGCCGGTAGATGGGCTTGCGCAGGTCCAGCGCCTGGATGATGGCCGCGGGGGTCAGGTCGAACACCTTGGCAACCGCCTGCTCGATCTTATCGTCGGGGATGGTACCGGTGCCAAAGGTGTCCACCCGCACGCTCACAGGCTGGGCCACGCCGATGGCATAGGCCAGCTGTACCTCGCAGCGGCTGGCCAGCCCCGCCGCCACGATGTTCTTGGCCACCCAGCGGGCGGCATAGGCCGCGCTGCGGTCCACCTTTGTGGGGTCTTTGCCCGAGAAGGCGCCACCGCCGTGCCGGGCGTAGCCGCCGTAGGTGTCCACGATGATCTTGCGGCCGGTGAGGCCGGAGTCGCCCTGCGGGCCGCCCACCACAAAGCGTCCGGTAGGGTTGATGTGCAGCTTAGTGTCCGCGTCCAGCATGCTGGCCGGGATGACGGGTTTGATGACCTTTTCCAGGATGTCTTTGCGCAGCTGCTCGGTATCCACGTCGGGCGAATGTTGGGTGGAGATGACCACCGTGTCCACCCGCACGGGCTTGTCGTCGTCATATTCCACGGTCACCTGGCTTTTGCCGTCCGGCCTCAGGTAGCTCAGCGTGCCATCCTTGCGCACGTCGGAGAGGCGCTTTGCCAGCTTGTGGGACAGGCTGATGGGCAACGGCATCAGCTCGGGCGTCTCGTCGCACGCGTAGCCGAACATCATGCCCTGGTCGCCCGCGCCGCCCGGGTCCACGCCCATGGCGATGTCCGGGCTTTGCTCCTTGATGGAGGTGATAACGGCACAAGTCTCGAAGTCAAAGCCATATTTTGCGCGGGTATACCCGATGTCCTCCACCACGCGGCGCACGATGGAGGGGATGTCGGCGTATGTGTCGGTGGTGATCTCACCCATCACATACACCACGCCGGTGTTTGTTGTCACCTCGCAGGCCACGCGCCCGTTGGGGTCGTTCGAAAGGATCTCGTCCAACACTGCATCCGAGATCTGGTCACAGATCTTGTCGGGGTGCCCCTCCGTCACCGATTCAGACGTAAACAGTCGTTTGCTCATTATCCATTTCTCCTTTACTGAAGAGAATACCGCTGTTCGAGCCGCCTAAAAAACAAAAAACGCCCGGAGCAGCCCGCGCGTGATAAGTTCCTTATCTTTCGGGTGTTCCCGCAGGATTTGGCACCTTTGCGTACGAGCGAACCGCCATCTGGCAATATCACGTCGCAACACAGGTTGCCGGGCTTCACAGGGCCTGTTCCCTCAGCCGCTCTCGATAAGCAATATTCAGTTTTTACTTGTTTATAGTAGCGCACGAGACAAAACATCGTCAATAGACAGATTGGCACATTTGTCGAAAAGCGGGCGCAGACCCATAAAGGTACAAAAAGAGGTTCAATTCCCATCGTTTGTATGCTATACTACCTGTTAGCGGGAAGGCCCTTGGGGGTGGCCACCTGTAAAGGCAAGTAACGAGGTGGTATGCATGTGTATTAAAAATCGCATTTTTTCGCTATTTTTTAAAGTGATTATTCTGCTGCTGGCCCTTTTGGGGGTATTCACCAGCATCATGATGAACGGCAGCTTGTTCCGCCCGGAGATCTTTTTATACTATAACGTCCTTAGCAGCGGGCTGTGTGTTTTTTACTATTTCATCGCTGTTTTCAAGGTATTGGGAGACATCCAGCGCAAAGGCTTTGCGGGCTCCACCGTGGCCGGTCCCCATTTCCGCGGCGGGCTCACGATGGTGATGCTCCTGCAACTGCTGAGCGTGACCTACACGCTGGTGGGCACTCCTTTCGAATCGGCGCCTGTCTTTCCTGTCGCCATTTCCTTTTACATCCTTCCTATCCTTGTGGTGGTGGACTATGCGCTCTTCGACCAAAAAGGCCGTTACCGTGCGTTCGACCCCTTCTGGTGGCTCGTGTTCCCCATCTTCTACTATCTTATCGTATTGGTGTTTGCGCTATATGGTTCCATCTTCCAAGGCGGGGCTTCGTGGCCGTATGAGATACTGAGCGCCGAACTGCTGGGGTGGCCACGAGCCCTTACCAACGTAGGCATCCTGCTGCTCATCTACTTGATTTTTGGCTACATCTATCTCGTTATCGACAAATTGCTGGGCCGCTTCGCCAAAAAGGATATAATGCAGCACCAACAGCCGGTACTAAAAACCGCGCGGGGCCAATATCCGGTCTATCCGCATCCGGAGCAGACGCATCCATACCAGACACAGCAACAGCCAGTAGCTGCCACAGATGCGGTTGTTCCACCGTCTGCCGCTATACCGGCTGTGCAGGCAGTTGCAGCTGCCCCCGCTGAAAATGCGCGTGTATACCGCGCCGGGCAGGGATTTGTCGCCGGTACGCCTCCCCTCACACCGGACGAAGCCTTCGCCATCTCCTCCCGGGCAGGCACAAACAGCGCGTTCGCTCCCGCCCCGCCCACACCGGTCGCGTCTCAGGCTCCGTCCCCGGCGTTGCAGGAAGCCCAGGCGCCTCAGGTGCCACAACCGGCGCCCCTGCCGCCCCCCAAGCAGGTCATCGACCTGCGCACCCCTCCGCCAGCCGAATCGTAAACTGTTCCATGGCTGCAAAAACCAGAACGCCCGTGCCGGATGCACGGGCGTTCTTTTGCGTTCTCATAACGACGTTATATCGTTTTAAATTAAACTCACTCTAGCAAAAACGAACTCATGCGTCCTCCTCTTCCGGCAGCAGGGACTCGTCCTCCACTCCCATATCCGGCAGGGCGGGCGCCTCTTCGCCGGGCAGGGCGGTTACGTCTTTCAGCTTGCGTTCGATGGCGCGTGTGCGCACGCCCATCAGGTCGTCGATGGTGCCGGAGGCGTAGTTCAGGTATTTTTTTGTCTTGTCCAGCAGGCCGCTGAACTTTCCAAACTCGCTTTTTACGTCGCCCAATACATTCCACACCTCGCCGCTGCGCTTTTGGATGGCAAGCGTGCGGAAGCCCATCTGCAGGCTGTTCAGCAGCGCGGCCATCGTGGTGGGCCCGGCAATATTCACCTTGTAGCCCGTTTGCAGCTTTTCCACCAGGCCACGGCGCACCACCTCCGCATACAGCCCCTCCACCGGCAAAAATAAGATGGCAAATTCTGTGGTCTCGGGCAGGTGTACGTATTTTTCGTGGATCTCTTTGGCAAACAGAGTGATGCGGTTGTCCAGCACGGTGCCAGCCGCCTTCACCGCCTCTGGGTCGCCGGCGTCGTAGGCGTCCAGCAGGTCGGAATATGCGTCGGAGGGGTATTTCGCGTCGATGGGCAGCCACACCGTCTCGCCTTCGGCCGCCCCCGGCATCTTCACGGCATACTCCACCCGGTTGGCCGAACCCTTCACCGTGGCGATATCGGTGGCATACTGCTCTGGCGCCAGGATCTCCTCCAAAATGGCCCCCAGCTGTATCTCGCCCAGGATTCCGCGGGTCTTTACGTTGCTCAGCACCTTTTTCAGGTCACCCACGCCGGTGGCCAGCGTCTGCATCTCGCCCAAGCCCTTGTGCACCTGCTCCAGCCGCTCGTTCACCAGGCTGAAGCTCTGCTTCAGGCGCTCATCCAATGTTTTTTGCAGTTTTTCGTCCACCGTGTGACGCATCTCGTCCAGCTTTTTCTCATTGCCAGCCTGTAGCTGGGTCAGCCGCTCTTCCACCGATTTTCGCACAAGTTCCATCTGTTGGGCGTTCTGCATCGAAAACTTGCCCAACCGCTCGTCCAGCGCCGCCACAGAGCTGCTCACGCTGCGCTGCAGCTGCGCCTGGCCGGCGTTCAGCTGTTCGGCCACCTGGCGCAGCGTCTCGCTCTGCCCCTGCGCCGACGTCTGCAACGCGGCAGACAGGCTGGCGTTCAGTTCCTGCCGGGTGGCGCGCATCTCGTCGGCCAGCCTTTTTTCCAATGCCGCGGCCTGTTGTTCGCTGCCTCGCAAGCGGGTGAGCACTACGGCCAGCACCGCGATGCTGGCCGCCGCGGCCACCGCCGCCAACGCTATTGCTATCTCAATCATCATTCCCTTGACCCCTTCCACTCTTCACTTCCGGCAGAGTATCCCTATGCACATAGCATCGAAAATCATTTGCATTCAGCCGTCAAAAACGCCTGTCACATCCAGCGTGGCAAAGTAATCGTCGGGCGTTTCGGCCCGGCGGATGAGCGTGACCGTGCCGTCCGGCCGCAGCAGCACTTCCGCGCTGCGCAGCTTGCCGTTGTAGTTGTAACCCATCGAAAAGCCATGGGCGCCTGTGTCGTGCAGGATGAGAAGGTCGCCGATCTCGATCTCGGGCAACATGCGGTCCACGGCAAACTTGTCGTTGTTTTCGCACAACGAGCCAGTCACATCGTACTTGTGCGTGGCGGGGGCGTCCTCCTTGCCGGCCACGGTGATGTGGTGGTAGGCGCCGTACATGGCCGGGCGCATCAGGTTGGCGGCGCAGGCGTCCAGGCCGATGTAGTCCTTGTAAATGTGCTTTTCGTGGATGGCCGTGGCGATCAGGTGGCCGTTCGGCGCCAGCACAAAGCGCCCCAGCTCAGTGAAGATGGACACCTCCCCCAAGCCCGCCGGCGCCAGTACCTCCTCGAACGCCCTGCGCACCCCCTCGCCAATGGCGGTGATGTCGTTGGGCTCATCTTCTGGCTTGTACGGCACACCCACGCCGCCCGACAGGTTGATGAACGAGACGGCGATGCCCGTCTCCGCCTTCAGCCAGACGGCCAGCTCGAACAGTTCCTTTGCCAGCACGGGGTAATACTCCCCACCTAGCGTGTTGCTGGCCAGGAAGGCATGCAGCCCAAACTCCCTCGCGCCCTTCTCGCGCAGCAGCAGGTACCCCTCCCGCAGCTGCTCCTTCGTAAAGCCGTACTTTGCGTCCTTGGGGCTATCCATGATCTTATTATGTATTGCAAAATCTCCGCCGGGGTTGTACCGGCAGCAGATCGTCTCCGGGATACCTGCGCATTTTTCCAGGAACTCGATATGGGTGAAATCGTCCAGGTTGATGATGGCGCCCAGTTCCTTCGCCTTCACGAACTCCTCGGCAGGCGTGGCATTGGACGAAAACATGATTTCCCGCCCTGAAAAGCCGCACGCCTCGCTCATCAAGAGCTCGGTATAGCTGGAGCAGTCCACCCCGCATCCCTCTTCACGCAGGATATTCAGGATACCCGGGTTGGGCGTAGCCTTCACGGCAAAATATTCTTTGAAGCCCTTGTTCCAAGCAAAAGCCGCCTGCAGGCTGCGGGCTGTCTCGCGGATACCGGCCTCGTTGTATAAATGAAAGGGCGTCGGGTACTGCGCCACGATTTCCTGCAATTTTTCATTCGTCACAAACGGTCTCTTCATCGTATTCCCCCGTTATTCTTTCTTTGCTCTCTTGCGAAGCAACAACAAGGTATTTGCCCCGTTCCCTAAGCGGGGTATCGCGGGCCGGAGACACGCGGGACGCAGAGCCCAAACCCGCGGCCAATCAATACCGGTTATTCATACGCAGTTCATCTATTCCAGCTACAATGATACCCGAAAACCCGCAGTTGCGCAACACGCGCGCAATGGTGTATGATGAAGCGTAGTCTCATTGCCACAACAGCGGCGGTTCGCTGCAACAAACCACAAGCGGGAGGTGCTCTGCCGGGTGTTTGGGTATGTAATGCCTGTGAAGAGCGAACTGAAAGTACGTGATTTTGATACCTACCGCGCCCAGTATTGCGGGTTGTGCAAGCAGTTGAAAGCATCCTACGGCGAGGTAAACCGCCTGTTTCTGAACTACGACCTGGTGC
>JAVBQQ010000001.1:0-6089 GCA_031548875.1 Oscillospiraceae bacterium | reverse complement strand
ATGACAGCTCGATGTTCCGGGATGTGCCGGTGATCCTGTGCGGCACGAACGGGGAACAGGAACGGCTGTGGGAGCTGGGCGGCAACTATACCGGCGTTTGGGAGAGCATCCCTGCGGCGGATACCGTGGACAAGATATTGGAGATGTACCCGCAGACCCAGATGTTGTACGTTGTGAACGACAATACGGAAAGCGGCAGCGAGTGGCGCAAGGAGACCGAGGCCGCCCTTGCACCGTACGGGCAGCGCATGCAGGTTCGTTACAATGAAAACATTGCCGCCGAAGAGTTGGTGGCTGTGCTGGCGGCGTTGCCAGAAGACGCGGCCGTCCTGTGGGGGTACTATTACACCGACGGGCGGGAGCGATATTTTGCCCAGTCGGAGCTGCAGAGGACGGTGGCGGAGCACACAGATGCGCCGGTTTTTGGCATGTTGTATGGCTCCATCGGGTATGGGCAGGTGGGCGGCCGGTATGTGGACCCCTACGCACAGGGACGGGCGGCGGCGGAGATGGCAAAATTGGCGCTGGGCGGCACGCCGCCCGCCGATATAGCGCCCCTGTACGATACGGCCGGTTTTAACAGATGGATGTTTGATGAAGAGGTACTGGACGAGCGCGGGCTGTCCCTTTCCGCCCTGCCGCCCGAGGCGGAGCTGATCAACCACACGCCCGGCTTCCGCGAGGCAAACCCGCAGGCCTTTTACCTGTTCATCGCGTTTTTGTTGCTGGCGGCGGCGATTATCGTTGGCATGGTGGGCTTCGTTATTGTGATGCGCAGGAAGAACCGGAACCTGCTGAAGGTGCAAGAGAGCCTGCACACCGCCGAGGAGCTGCTGGAGAAGGAAACACAGGTGCGGGAGGCGATGGAGCGCCTGGATATCGCGGTGGCGTCCTCCAACGCCGGCGTGTGGGAGATAGCGGACGGTACCTTCTTCTTTGACGGGCGCACGGCGGAGCTGTTTGGCCTGGACGGCCCCTCGCCCATGCCGCTTGCCGCGTTTGCGCCACACCTGCAAAGGCTGATGCGCGACTACGACGACACGGAATACTTCACGCAATTGGCCACTGAAGAGGTGCACCAGGATGCCATCATTGAGGAGACGAAGCTCATCTTCCCTAACGGGGAGGAACGATACCTGAACAACTACGCCAAAACGCTGGGTGGCAGCGGCGGGCAGACGCTGCGCACGGTGGGCATGTCCATGGACATCACGCCGCGCGTGGCCATCACTGAGGAGTTGCGCCGCGCCAAAGACGCGGCCGATTCGGCCAACAAGGCGAAGAGCCGCTTTCTCTCGAACATGAGCCACGAGATACGCACTCCGATGAATGCCATCATCGGCATGGCAAACATCGCCCGCGGCAGCACGGACGCGGAAAAGGTACAGAGCTGCTTGGACACCGTTGTCGCATCGTCGGAGCATCTCCTGGGTCTCATCAACGACGTGCTGGACATCTCGAAGATCGAATCGGGCAAGATAGAGCTGTACCTGGAAGACTTCGACCTAGAGGACGCACTGCAGAACTGCATCCGGGTGGTGGCGGTGCGTGCGGCCGAGCGGCGGCAGGAGCTGTTGGTGCGGCTGCGGCCGGACACTCCCACCGCCCTGCACGGCGACTGCATGCGGCTGATGCAGGTGTTGATGAACCTGCTGACCAATGCCGTGAAGTTTTCGGGCGAGCAGTCGCCCATCGTGGTGGACATCGCCTGCCTGCGACGGGAGGAGGGGCGGGGGTTCTTCGAGTTTTCGGTGCGCGATAACGGCATCGGCCTGACGCCCGAGCAGATGGCGGGGCTGTTCCAGTCGTTCAAACAGGCGGACAACAGCATTACAAAGCGGTATGGCGGCACCGGGCTGGGGCTTGCCATCTCCAAGTACATCGTGGGCATGATGGAGGGGGATATCGCGGTGGAGAGCGAGGTGGGGAAGGGCAGCAGGTTCACCTTCCACGTGTGGCTGGCGCTGGGGGAGAGCGCGGAAGCCCCCCACCTGCCGGACACGCTTGTGGGCAAAACGGCACTAGTGGTGGATGCCTATGCAGAGGCATGCGCGCACACCTGCGCCCTGCTGGGCGGCTTTGGCTTGCAGCCGGCGCCCGCAGCCGGAAAAGAAGAAGCGTTGCGGGCGCTGCAAAAGCTGCGGCAGCAGGGCCGGCCGCCGGCTCTCGTGCTGGTGGACACGGAGGACAACGGGGCGCAGGTGGCACAGGCTCTCGCGGCAGCGGGTGTTTGCGCACCCATCGCCCTGACGGAGCCGTTCTCGATGGAGACGGAGCAGGAGGCGCCCCGGGTGGCGGCCGCGGAGCGGGCCTTGATAAAGCCGCTGCTTCCCCGCGCTTTGTACGGCGTGGTGCTGGCGATGCTGTGTGGCGGGAAGGCGAAGACGGCGGGGCCGTCGGCCGCAAAGAAGGACGCCGACCGCTTCACCGGCAAGCGGCTGTTGCTGGTGGAGGATATCGAGATCAACCGCGAGATTGTGAAGGCGCTGCTGGAAGCCTCCCAGGTGGAGATCGTGGAGGCGGAGAACGGGCAGAAGGCCGTGGAGTGTTTCGCGGCGTCCGATGAAGGGTTCGACCTGATCCTGATGGATATACAGATGCCGGTGATGGACGGCTACACCGCAGTGGGCGCGATACGCAAGATGACGCCGGCCGGGGCGAAAACGCCCATCATCGCCATGACGGCGAACGCGTTCCAGGAGGATGTGGCGCAGGCGCTTGCGGCGGGCATGAACGGACACATCAGCAAGCCCATCGACGAGCACCTGCTGTTTGCGGAGCTGCGCAGGTATCTTGCAGAGCGGGCGTGAGCCGGGGTATGCGGAGCGCTTTACAGCAGTTGCACACCGGCCTTCTGGCAGAGGCGTTTGGTGTCGTCGTCCCACAGGGAGCACTGCACCTCGCCAATGTGTGCCTTGCCCAGCAGCAGCATGCACAGCCGGCTTTGGCCGATGCCCCCGCCGATGGTGAGGGGGAGGGTGCCGGCCAGCAGCTGGCTGTGGAAAGGCAGCGCCCTTCGCCCGTCCGCCCCGGCGGCGGCCAGCTGGGCGTCCAGGCTGGCCGCATCCACCCGGATGCCCATGGAGGATATCTCAAAAGCGCGCCCCAGCACCGGGTTCCAGAACAGGATATCACCGTTCAGCTGCCAGTCGTCATAGTCCGGCGCGCGGCCATCGTGCTTTTGGCCGCTTTTTAATGCGCCGCCGATCTGCCCCACAAATACGGTGCCGGCTTCGGCGGCGATGGCGTCCTCCCGCTCTTTGGGCGTCCTGCCCGGCCAGCGGTCCTCCAGCTGCTGGCTGGTGACGAAGGTGACAACGGGGGAGAGCGGCGGGCCGGGCAGATCGTACTCGGCGCGCAGGGCTTGCTGCGTGTTGCAGATGGCGGCCACGATGGCCCGCACCGTTTCGTGGAGGTAGCTTTCGTCTCGGCGGCCCTCGGGCAGCACCTTTTCCCAGTCCCACTGGTCCACGTACACCGAGTGCAGGTTGGTCATCTCCTCGTCCCGGCGGATGGCGTTCAGGTCCGTGTACAGCCCCTTGCCGGGGGCAAAACCATACTGGTGCAGGGCCATGCGCTTCCACTTGGCCAGGCTGTGCACCACCTGGGCGTCGCGGCCGGTTTCCCGGATGGTGAAGCTGACCGGGCGTTCCACGCCGTTCAGGTCGTCGTTCAGGCCGGTGGCCGGGTCCACAAACAGGGGGGCGGAGACTCGTTTGAGGTCCAGGGCGGCGGCCAGGCCGTCCTCGAAATGGCGCTTGAGCGTGCCGATGGCGGTTTGGGTCTTGTACAGGTCAAGCGGGCTTTTGTAGCCCTTTGGTATCATAGTGCTGCTCACGTGGCTCATCCTTTCGTATCCGATCCGTTTTTTTTTTGGGGGGGGGACAACCCATGTCCTCACACGCCGAACAGCAGGTCGCCGTACGTGGGGTAGGGCCAGTATTTTTCCCCGATGCGCTCCTCGATGGCGTCGGCCACCTGCCGCACCGCGGCCATGGCCGGCAGCACCCGGTTTCGGAAATCGAGGGCGGCCTGCTGGGCGGGTGCGCTCTGCTTTGCAAGCGCGCAGGCGCTTTCCAGCGCCGTGGCCTTTTCTCGCAGCTCGTCCGTGAGGGCGCTCAGTTCCTCTACCATCCGGCCAAGGCCGTCGCAGGAGAGGGCTGGCAGCAGCTGTTGCATGGAGAGGCCGGTTTCGGCCAGGCGCTTGAGGTAGGTGTACGATGCGGGGATGATGTCCTTGCGCACCATCTCCACCATCGTGTCGGCCTCGATGGCGATGAGCTTTGAATAGCCCTCCAGCATGATCTCGCACCGGCTGCGCATCTCCGCCTCGGTGAAGACGCCGTGCTTTGTGAAGAGGGCGATGTTTTTGTCCGCCACGAAGCAGGGCAGCGCCTCGGCGGAGCTGGGCAGGTTAAGCAGCCCGCGGCGTTCGGCCTCCTGTACCCAGGCGTCATCGTACCCGTTGCCGCCGAAGAGGATGCGCCCGTGGTTTGTGATGACCCGGGTGAGCAGCGCCTGCAGGGCGCTGCCGAAGTCGAGCATCGCGTCGGTGGATTCTTCCAGTTCGTCGGCAAACTGCTCCAGCACCTCGGCCACGATGGTGTTGAGGACGATGTTGGGTCCTGCGATGGAGAGGGAGGAGCCCAGCATGCGGAACTCGAACTTGTTGCCGGTGAAGGCGAAGGGAGAGGTGCGGTTGCGGTCGGAATTATCCTTGCGGAAATGAGGCAGCACGCCCACGCCCACCTCCATCTCGATGGTGTCCTTGCAGACATATTTTTTGCCGCTGGCGATGGCTTCGAGGATGGCGGTGAGCTCCTCGCCCAAAAAGACCGATACGATGGCCGGGGGCGCCTCGTTCGCACCCAGGCGATGGTCGTTCCCCGCGGTGGCCACGCTCATGCGCAGAAGGTCCTGGTAGTCGTCCACGGCTTTGACCACGGCGCACAAAAAGAGCAGGAACTGGGCGTTCTCGTGGGGGGTGCGGCCGGGGTCCAGCAGGTTGAGGCCGGTGTCTGTGGAGAGGGACCAGTTGTTGTGCTTGCCGCTGCCATTCACACCCTCGAAGGGTTTTTCGTGCAGCAGGCAGACAAGCCCGTGCCGCTCGGCCACCTTCTGCATCATCTCCATGGTGAGCTGGTTGTGCTCTGTGGCAAGGTTCGTGTTCGTGAAGATGGGGGCCAGTTCGTGCTGGGCGGGGGCCACTTCGTTGTGCTCTGTCTTGGCGGGGATGCCCATCTTCCATAGCTCTTCGTCCAGCTCCTCCATATAGGCGCGCACCCGGGGGCGGATGGCGCCGAAGTAGTGGGTTTCCAGCTCCTGACCCTTGGGGGGCTTGGCGCCGAACAGCGTGCGCCCGGTGTAGCGCAGGTCCTTGCGCTTGTGGTACATCTCCCGGTCGATGAGGAAATACTCCTGCTCGGGGCCCACGGTGGTGGCCACCCGGGTGGCCGGAGTGCCGAACAGCCGCAGGATGCGCAGGGCGGCGGCGTTCATCACCTCCATGCTGCGCAGCAGGGGGGTCTTCTTGTCCAACACCTCGCCGCTGTAGGAGTAAAAGGCGCTGGGGATGCAGAGCACTCCCTCCTTGATGAAGGCGTAGGAGGTGGGGTCCCAGGCGGTGTAGCCGCGCGCCTCGAAGGTGGCGCGCAGACCGCCCGAGGGGAAGCTGGAGGCGTCCGGCTCGCCCTTGATGAGCTCCCTGCCCGAAAACTCCATGATGACCGAACCGCCCTCCAGCGGGGTGATGAAGCTGTCGTGCTTTTCGGCGGTGACGCCCGTCATGGGCTGGAACCAATGGGTGAAGTGGGTGGCGCCCTTTTCCACCGCCCAGTCCTTCATGGCGTTGGCCACAACGTCGGCCACGTCGCGCGGCAGGCTCTGGTTTTGGGCAATGCAGCGCTTGAGCGCGCGGTGCGTCTCCTTGGGCAGCCGCTGCTTCATGGCCATGTCGTTGAAGACGTGGCTTCCGTACAGTTCGGGCACGCTTTTCATGTTGGGGTACCTCCTGCGCTTTGGTGGCAACAAAAAAGCGCCCACGGAATAATCCGTGAGCGCCTTTGCTCTATGTTACCACCCTACTCGCT
>JAVBQQ010000030.1:0-25850 GCA_031548875.1 Oscillospiraceae bacterium | reverse complement strand
GTCTAGGTGCTTCGAGAGCAGCAGCTTCGCCACCCCAGCCGTGCGATTAGCCAGCGTCTTGTCGTAGGCGTTCAGGTCCCCCACGTGGAAGTAGAGCTCGCCCTTGTCGCCGTTGGTCGTCTTCTTAATGTCGAGCTCTTTGCTCCAATCGATGCGGTCGGTGGCCGGGCGGCCCAGCTGGTTGCCGTTCTTGGCCAGCGAGTCGATGATGGCCTTGTGCTCGGGATAGACGAAACCCGCCTGCACGCAGGCCTTGCGCAGCTCCTCGATGTTCTCGGCCACGTCGATATCCTTGCGGAACACCTTGCAGGTGTAGTCGCAGGCGCCGCACAGTGTGCACTTGTAGGCAATGTTCTGGGTGGAGGCGCACACCTCGCTGTGGCCGTCGTTGATGGAGTAGCCCACCTCGAGCTTTCCGCAGCCCGAGTATGCGTTGAAGTTGTACCGGGTGATGGACGGGCAGAGGTACATCGTCTCGGTCTTCTTCGCCCGGTAGGAGGGGATCCACTTGCAGTTGGAGCAGCGGTTGCAGTAGCCCTGGTCCAGTTTGTAATCTATGAGTGCCATAGTGGCTATCATTCCTTTCGTTGTGGTACAAGCCTTGAGCCGCGTGGGGAATTGTGCGGTGTTTTCGCCCAGCTATTTCAGCGAAAATATTTCAGCCATCCTTTTCGGCTGAAAAGCACAAAACCCTGAGTTGAAAGCGCAGCTTTCAACTCACACCGCCATCATATACAAGTTTGCCCGGCGCCATGATCTTGTTCCCGTCGAAGAACTGTTTGATATAGGGCATGAACGCCGTCTGGTCGGTGAACCTGTCATAAACGGCCTCGGTCAGCTTGCCGTACGGCCGCGAGAAGAAGGCCTTGTTGTCCAGCAGGGCGTGGCCTAGCATGTCCTCCAGCTTGTCCGCCGTCCTGGCGTCGGCCGGGATGAGGAATTCGATGTGGCAGTTGCGGCCCATCTGGGAGGGCTGGGCATAGACGCAGAGGTCATCGCTGTTCCGCCCGCACTTGGTCACCGCCGCCTCGGCCAGCGCCGTGAAGGTGCCGATCTTGTCCATCGTATTGAGCACAAACAGGTCGAAGATGTCTTTACCGGACCTTTGTCGCCAGTTCTCGCCCTTGGGGGACGTCTCCTGCAAAGCCTTGAACACTTTGTCGCTCGGGATGCCCGCAAGCTCCTTCTGCACAGTCAATCCATAACTTTTGGCGATGTCAACCAAATCCGCCAGCTGGTTGTCCCGGTACCGCTCGGGAAAGAAGCGGAAGCCCCGCACGGTGGACAGCATCGTCCACTTGGGCATCTTGCTCACTGCCGCATCCTTTACATTCAGTAGTTGCGCCAGGCCCTTTCGGTTGAGCAGCACCACCTCTTCGCCCAGCCGCTGGCGGATGGCCATGGAGGCGAACTCGGTGAGGGTACCGATGTCATCCGACTGCACGACGGCCGGCGAGCAGACACTGCCGATCGGCCGGACTTTGATGGATGCCCAGTTGACGATGGCTAGCGTGCCCTGCGAGCCGGTGATGACCCGCCCGAGGTCGAGCCAGACGGGGCCTTGGGCCTGGTTGATGCCGCAGCCGGACTCGATCATCTCTTCGAGCGTGCCGGGGCCCGCGGCCGAGCCGGAGCGGAAGAGCGTCCCGTTGCCCATCACCATCTCCACACAGCAGAGGGGGTCGGGCACGTCCCACAGGTGCTTGGGCGTCAGCACCGGGTCGCGGTCGAGCAGGCTGGCCACCACGCTCTTCTCGGCCCGGGGGGCCAGCGGGTGTTCCACATAGAGGCCGTACGGCTTCAGCGCGTCGTTCAACTGCCCGTAGGTGACGCCGGCCTCGACGATGGCCATGTTGTTCTTCTCGTCGATGTGCATCACTTTGTTCATCTTCGAGAGGTTGACGGCCACGCAGTCGGTTCCCTTGGTGGGCAGCGAGGAGCCGTTCATCGTCGCATTGCCGCCGCTCGAGCGCACCACGAGGCAGATCTTGTGCTCGTTGGCGAGCTCCACGATCTTTTGCACCTGCTCGGAACAGGTGGGGTACAGTATCGCCTGCGGTTTGCTCGCCGGCACCCGGCTGTGGTTTTCGGCAATATATGCCTCACAGGCGGCCTTGTCTGCCGCCACCTCGGGCGGCTTTTCCATGGCCGACAGCACTTTCAGGTAGTTCGTCACATTGCTCATGCACAGGTTCTCCCTTCCGTACGGTTTACGTTCACCATCGCCGCCTCCGATGCGAGGAACCGGATGCACTGCCCCAGTGTGTACAGCAGGCTGTCCAGCGTCTCGACGCCGATCTTCTCCACGAGGATGGCCTGGTAGTGCTCAAAATAGCGGTCGCCGCTGCCCGGCAGGCCCGTCTTCGTCCTCCATACTTCGAAGACGCCCATCCGCTGCAGGTTGCGCACCGCGCGAAACATCTCTTCGGCCGTGAATTCCGCCGGCTCCCAGTGGGCTTCGTTCGCCATATATTCGATTGCCGGCGCGAGGTTGTACAGCACCTCATCCAGCTTTTCGAGGTCCACCTCTTCGAGGACCCACTGCTGAACCGATTCAAAGAACCGCTCTCCCGGTGTGATGCGGCCACTTAGGCTCGGCAGCGGCTCCAGCAGCCCGGCTTCCTGCGCGTTTCTAGCCACGCGGAACACATCGCCTGAATCCAGCTTTACCATCTGTTCTCCTCCACTCCCTTTCTTTTCCTTTTTTGACACAAGCCGCTATGATGTGACTTTGTTCTTTACCGCCAATGTAGCATGGGAACCACCTTGTCCGTGTACACGATTTGGAAACTACTCATTCCGTTTTGGCACAATCCACTTTTGTTGGCAGCAGGACATTCCCAAATATCCGTTCATACGTTGTTGTTTTTCAAGATTTTGCAAAGTACAGGAAGTTATTGTATAGTGAAACACATAGATGCCCGTTCAAAACGCTTTGGTTTTGTGGTAAACAAGCAGATGGTTGGAGGATTCAGCATGACCATTTCACTGCTGCGGGAGCTGGTGGATCTTGCGTACACACTCAACTTCGGCGAGACGGCAACCCGAATGCACATCTCGCAGTCCACGCTGTCCAAACACATCAGCAGCATCGAGGATGAGCTGGGCGCAAAGATCTTCGAGCGCACGAGGCAGTATGTAAAGACGACAGAAAAGGGCGCAGAGTTCTGCGCCCGGATGAAGGAACTGATTTTGTTGTACGATGATGCGTCTCATGCGCTACGCAATTCGTCGGAAGACCTTGTCGGCGCGCTGCGCGTAGGATTCTTGGACGCCGCCGTGCACGACCTGCTGCGCCAGAGCATCCGCCCTTTCAAAGAAAAATTTCCCGGCATCAGCCTGCTGCTTTCCAATGGCGAGTTGGGTGACATCGAGCGGGAGCTGCAGCAGAATAACCTGGACATGTGTATTTCCATCCTGTTCCAGAACTCTGTGCTGGCGCCGAATATGCAGTTCACCAAGCTGTATGAAGACGTTGTCGCCGCGGTGATCCCCAGCGACAACCCGTTGTCAAAACGCCAGCAGGTGCGCTTTTATGAACTGCTGGACTATCCCGTGGGCCTGCCCAGCCCGCACCAATACCCGCCGTTTGCCAGTCTTATTCAGAATCTGGTCGAAGAGAGTGGAAAAACCCCTGATGTCGTATGCGAATTCACACATGTGAACACCGCCATGCTTCTGGCGGAATCTGCCACAGCCATCACCTTCCTGCCCGCGCACCTCTGCCAGTACCCCCACAGCACCCAGTTCGTACCGCTCAGCGACCCCGAAACGGCTTTTCAGGTGGGTGCGTTCTGGCTTCGCAACAACCACGCAAAGGGTCTCGCGCCGTTTATTGAGGATGTGCGTGCGACAGCACAGCAGATGCAACTGCCGCCCAGGTGAAAGTTTTTCATCACCAACGAAAAGATGGATGATGGACTTGCCATATCGACAATCACCTTGGCCGAACGGGAATATGGTGCGGCTTTGCAATACGTGAGGGCGCAGTTCGTTGTTATTGTCTGTTATTCGGTACCCGCTATATACAAGCACATCCCTACCCATTTCTCTCTTCTTGCTGGATAATCGGGAAGCATGATACCCGAAAAATATATGCGTGGAGGCAATCACATGGACAAGACGGGAATTGAACAGGTATTGCAGCTCTATTTCGACGCCGGCTTTGAGAGGGACGGCGAAAAGATGAGGCGGGCATTTTTCCCCGAGGCCCACGTCTACGGCATTTTCGAAGGGGAGGAGACCATTGCGGACATGCCGTTGGATGTTTTCGTTCCGCTGGTCGTAGGCTCATCAGAGACAGCAGTGGAGAATCGCAACGACGAAATCCACTTTATCGAGTTCTCAAATGAACGCTCCGCTGTAGCCAAGGTCAGCCTGAGGGTGCACGATACCCTCTATACAGACCTGCTCACCTTCATCCGCCAGAATGGCGAGTGGCGCATCATCGCAAAGCAGTCTTACGGCAAGAACTTGTAAAAAAGCAAAAAACGCGTCCCTGCATGTTATTGCATATATCTTCTCGATTTTTTTGTTGGAAAAGTGTTCTAGTGTTATGATGTTTCTGTACGGCGGGATGGGTACTGTGTGGGGCATTTTTTGGAAAAATATTCTCGCCCACGCTCGAATCGGAAAAATGGTGGAATAGCGATCTGGAAGTGTTTCAGATAGAAAAAGAGCCTTTGTTTACTGAAATCGTAAACAAAGGCTCTTGTGGCTATGATGGGTATGCGGCTTTTCCTTTTCTGTGGTTGAACGGTCTCTTGCCGGGGGCGAACTCCACATGGCCTATTTATGCGCGCAGGCAGGACGAAGGAAGCTTCTTACCCGTGCGATGCTTCTGCCAGCAGCAGCTGGATGCTCTCGTCCAGATGGCTGGGCGTCTGTTCCGGCTCGAAGCGGAAACGGGGCGTACCCGTCCTGTCTATCAGGAATTTTGTGAAATTCCATTTGATGTCCGGACTGTCCTTGTAGTGGCGGTTCTCGGCCTTGTACAAGGGAATCATGACCACCGGCGTTTTGGAGTGCGGATCGAATCCCAGTTCTCCTTTTAAAAAGGTGAACAAGGGGCTTGCTTCCGGGCCGTTCACCAGGATCTTGTCAAAGATGGGGAAGGTGACGCCGTATTTTTCGTGGTAGGTCTGCTCGATCGTCCCGATGGGGTCCGGCTCCTGGTTCAGGAACTGGTTGGCGGGAAAGGCCAGCACCTCCAGGCCCTGGTCCTTGTATTCCTTGTAAATGCGCTCGAGACCCATCAGCTGTTTTGTGTAGCCGCAGTTGCTGGCGGTGTTCACGATGACCAGCACCTTGCCCTTGTAGATGTCCAGGCGGGTGGCGGTGCCGTCGGCTTTTTTCACTTCAAAATCATAAACAGTCATGGTGTGCTCTCCTTTTTGGTTGTTACACATCCAGTATAGAACAGCCGGGCCGAAAAAACGCACAAATGTTGACGAAAAAGGCCGGTATCCAATATGCGGATACCGGCCTTGCGGTCATAGTTTGCCTTTGTAATACCCGTCGGCACAATAAACGGCGCCGGCTGGGTTGTGCGCCAGCACCCGGTCCTTGGCGATGAGGGTGGTGACGGGCGCCTCGCTGTATTTGTAGAAGAGGGAATCGTGCCCCACGCACAGGCCCACCAGGATGTTGAACTGGGTCTGCTGTTCATTCAGCAGCTTTGCCTGTGCGATGGGGTTGCACATGGGTTCGAAGCCGTCGGGCGCCAGTTTGTGCTCCTTGGGGATGCCGGCCTCTTCCTTGGGGATGCCGCCGTTCTTGCAGATGGCCGACACGGGCTGGATGCCGTGCTGCCGCAGCAGCCCGTCGATAACGCGCGCCTCCTTGTGCAGCCCCAGGCAGAAGGCGATGCCCACCCGCGTGTAGCCCATGCTCTTGCAGAGCTCGATCGTCTCCCGCAGGCGGGTCCAGCGGCCATAGCCGGCAGCCTCCAGCTCGGAGGATTTCACGTAGAACTCGTGGTTCTCCTCGCGGGCATATTCGGGCATCCATTCCGCATAGTGTACTTTGTCCCGCATGGGGCAGCCGGCGGGCAGCTTTTCTGGCTGGCCGGCCTGGCAGGCGTGCAGCGTGCACTGGGCGCAGGTATACATGGGGGTCACCGCCTTTTGGATTGTTGCACCAATTGTAGCGGAGGCGCGGGGGGCTGTCAATGCGCACCGAAGTGACAACGGCGCCGGTTTGGTATATGATGGGTGCAGGACGCGGAAGGGGAGGACGATGACTGTGGGCGATGCAGGGAAAAAGAGGGTCGGCCTGGTGGGGCTGGGTTCGATGGCGCGGGTGCTGGGTGACGCCATACGACAGAGCGAAGGGCTGGAGCTGGTTGCCCTGTGCACCCGCAACGCGGGAAAATTGGCCGCCCGCGCCGCCGCCTGGGGTGTACAGAACACATATACGGATTACAATGCATTTTTACAGGATGATACCCTCGACGCCGTCGTCGTCGCCACGCCCAACCACCTGCACGAGGAGATGAGCATCGCGGCGCTGCAAAGCGGGCGGCATGTGTTGTGCGAAAAGCCGCCCGCCCTCTCGGCCGATGGCGCGCGCCGCATGCAGGCGGCGGCCCAAGCTAGCGGCAGGCTGCTCATGTTGGGGCTCGTCTTCCGGTTTGACCCCAAATACGACCTGCTGTGCGACCTGCGCGAGAGGGGCCTGTTTGGCGAATTTTACTATGGAAAGGCCGGCTATATCCGGCGCTCGGGCAGCCCCCGGGGCTGGTTTGCGCAAAAAGCGCTGTCAGGTGGCGGGCCGCTCATCGACCTTGGCCCGCATATCATCGACCTCGCCATGCGTACCATGGGCGATTTTGCGCCTGTTTCGGTACTCGCGCGTACTTTCAGCGGGGCCGAAGGGCTGCGCGCGCCCAAATGCCATGGGGTGTACACCGCTGCCGAAGCGGACGATGAGAACGGGGAGGGCGACGTGGAACAGCTGGCCAGCCTTGTTATCCGGGCGGACAGCGGCGCTCAGCTGCTGGTGGAGACGAGTTTTGCCGGCCATATCCCCAAAGACCGCATGTACATGGAACTGCTGGGTACGAGGGGTGGCGTGCAGACCGACCCCGCGTTGTGTATTTCCACCACCCTGCACGGCTACCTGATGGACATGGCCCCGGTGGTGGACTGCGAACAGTTCGACTACGAACAGGCCATCGCCGCCGAGGTGGCGCATTTTGCCGACTGCATGGCCGGGCGGTGCGTTTGCAAGACGCCACCCGAGTTGGGCGTTTTGCTCATGCGGGTCATCGATGCCGCCTACCGCTCGGCGCAGACGGGGCAGCTGGAAACGGTGTGAGTACCTATCCGAAAAGGCAAAAGGAGAGGGAGAAATGGACATCACGGGCTTCAAATTGGACGAAGAGCTTTGTACTGGCTGTCGGTCGTGCGCGCACGTCTGTCCCTCGCACATTCTGGCGCTGGACGAGGGCGGCAAGGCGCGCATGGCCGACGGGAAAGATTTCAGTTGGTACGGCTGCTGGCAGTGCCAGCACTGCCTGGCCGTCTGCCCGCAGGGGGCCATCTCCATCCTGGGCCTGCGCTCGGAGGACAGCCTGTCCCTGCCCGCGCCCCGGGCTGCAACGCCACTGGTGGACGCGCTGGTGGCGGGGCGGCGCTCCTGCCGGAACTACCGGGACGAGGATGTGGACGCCGCAATGGTGAACGAACTGCTGGAGATGGTGCAGAACGCGCCCACCGGCGGCAACAAGCGCATGGTGGAGTACACGCTGTTGGACGACAAGGCCCAGACGGCGGCGTTCGAGCGCAGGCTGTTCGCCGGGATGGAGCGCCTTGCGGCGGCGGGGGTGTATCCCGTCACCTTCGACAAGGCGTCCTACGACCAGATGAAGACATGGCGGCCTCAGCCGGGCGCAATGCTGTTGTGCGGGGCGCCGCACCTGTTCATTCCCCACGCGCCAAAGCGGATTGGCTGCACGGTGCAGGACGTGAACATCGCCGCCGCCTACTTTGAGCTGCTGTGCGCCGCGCGGGGGTTGGGCGCCGTGTTCATGACCTTCCCGCTGCGCGTGCTGGACCTGTTGCCCGAGGTGTACGCGCTGCTGGGTATTCCCGAAGACCACTATGTGAGCATGGCCGTGGGCTTTGGCTACCCGTCCGTGCGTTATGCGCGCGGCGCCCAGCGCGGCAAGCCCGTACCGGTCCACCGGCCAAAGATCGTTTAGAAAGCAGTTTGAGGCGAAGGCCGCCAGATGTTGTTCAATAGAAGGGCCGCCCGTCGTGCAGAGGGGCGGCCTTGTTTATCCGGGTTGTTTGCCGTGCCGGCCTCGCTCAACCCTCACCGCAGGTCGATGACCACCTTGATGTTGCGTTCATGCGGCATCACATCAGAAATATAGCCGGGTGCGTCGTCCAGCGGTACCATGCGAGTGATGAGCCGGCGGACGATGTCCGGCTGCTTTTGAATGATGCGGATGGCATCCTCGAAGCCGCCGGTGCTGCCGTGGCTGGCGTGGACGGTGAGCGATTTTTTCACGATGGCGCCGAAATCCACCTCTGAGGCGCCCTGGTGGCCCAGCAGCACGATATGCCCCGCCGGCGCCGCAAGCCGCGGGCAGGCCTGCAGGGTGACGGTTTGGCCCGCCGCCTCCACCACGATGTCGAACGCGTCACTTGGGAGGGCTTGCACATCCGCGCTGGTTTCCACCCGCGCAAGGCCGAACTGTTCCACCATCGCCCGTTTTTCGGGTAACGGGTCGGCCACTACGATGCGCTCGAGCGGCAGCTCGCACAAGCTGAGCAGCGCCAGCATACCGATGCCGCCCGCGCCCAGCACCACGGCGGTGCGGGCGCGTTGCGCCTCGGCACGGGGCAGCCGGGCCAAGCCGTTGGCCCCTACGGCTGCCGGCTCTGCCAGCACGAAGGGCAGCGGGTCGTCAAGCGGCGGGCATTTGTAGATGTGCCGCGCGCCCACGAGCGCAAAGTTGCTGCAGCGCCCGTCCACCGTGATGCCGCTCTTCTGGATGTGGTCGCAGTGGTTGGGGTTTGTGGCGCACATGGTGCACCGCCCGCAGTACAGTGAGCAGTCGCCGGTGACGATGTCGCCCGGTGCGAGATTGGCCACGTCCGCCCCACATTCCGTGATGTGGCCGAGCCACTCGTGGCCGGGTACCAGCGGGTAGTTATGGGGGGCAGTGTAGCTGCCTGCGAACAGCTTTACGTCCGAGCCACACAGCGCCACATAGCACACCTCCACCAGCACCTCGCTGCCCGCCGGCTGCGGCAGGGGGCGCGCTTGCAGGCTGGCTGTGCCTGGCTGCTCGATGACGAGCGCCCTGTTTTGCTTCATGGGTTCCACTTCCTTGTTGTTTCTTTTGGAGCTATACGGCAAACAGCCGCCGCACGCCGGGCATCTACCTTCCGTGCCCGCCATCGTACAACGCCCGGGCGTTGTTCGCTGTCGGACTTGCGGCTGACGATACCCTTGTGTGCGGCGGCTGATTGCCTTTGCAGCCCGGCAAGTTCACAAATTCGGATCTGTGTTCAATCACTCACGCAATCTGGTCCAGCGCCTCCAGGTGCAGCAGGTAGTCGCGGCTTTCGTTCAGCGCCCGGGCCCACATCTGGTCGTGGTGGTGCAGCTCCACGCTGACGAAGTGGCTGTAGCCGGAATCGCGGATGGTGTTCATCACTACGCCGAAATGAATGTCGCCCTCGCCGGGTATCTCGTGGTGGTGGATGCGCTCCTTGATGTCCTCTATGTGGATGTGGCGGGTGTAGGGCAGCGCCTTGGCGATATTGTTGTAGCAATCTTCCTCGCTGCAGAACACGTGCCCGATATCCAGGTTCAGCCGCAGCTTTGGGGAGCCCACGATCTCGATGACCTCGATGGCCTTTGTCGTGGTGCCCACGAAGAAGTTTGGTTCCGGTTCCAGCACCAGCGTCGTTTCGTTGCCCAGCGTGGGCAGCAGCTGATGGATGCCGATGAGCAGGTGCTCCTGTGCGGCCTCGGGGGCAACGTCCGGCCGCAACATGCCGCTGTTGATGTTGACCACCGGACAGCCCAGCTGCTGCGCCAGCTCGATGGATTTTTTGTACGCGTCCAGCCGGCGCATGCGGCCGCCCGCGCTGTCTACCACCATGGAGGGCTCGTATGCCTCGTCGCCCAGCAGGTTGGGCCCGCCGGCCGCCACGCAGGCGATCTGCAGCCCGATGTTTTCGCACAGCTCCCGCACGGCGCGCACCTCCTGCTTTGTACTTGTAAGCGGGTGCAGGTGCGCGTCGTTCAGGGCAATCTCCACCCCTTCGTAGCCGGCGGCGCGCACCAGGCGCATCGCCTCGGCCGCGCTAAAGTTGCGCAGGGTAGTGGCGTTGAAACTGAATTTTGCATGTGTCATCATGATGCCATCTGCTCCTTTCCAAAATAGCGGCGCACATTCTCGTTCTGGTGCTGCAGGATGTCGCGCACAAGCGCCTCGTCCACGCAGATCTGGAAATCGCCGTCCGGGTTCAAGCAGCTGCCGATCTTTTCCAGCACCACGTACTTTACGCCCTTTACCGTCTTCTTGTTGTCCGCCAAAATCGTGTCCATGATATCATCCACAGAGATGTTCTCGGGGATGGTGAGGTCCAGCTTCAGTTTGTCGCCAAACAACAGGTAGTGCTTGTCCACCTCTTCGCGGCTCATGTAGCCTAGGCGGTGGGAGATCTCGGCAGCCACACACATGCCCTTGGCCACGGCGATGCCGTGCGGGATGGCGCCGCCGGAGAAGAACTCGATGGCGTGGCCGAATGTGTGGCCGTATTCCAGCGCCATGGCGAACAGCTTCTCGCTGGGGTCCTGCGCCAGGATGGCAAGCTTTGATTGGATGACGTTGTAGGCCAGTTCTGTCAGCGTGAGGGGGTCAAGGTTGTCGAGGTCGGCCGTTTCCAGCACGCGTTCGTAGTAGGGCAGCAGGCCGGCGTCATTGATGAACGCATTTTTGATGCCCTCGGCGATGGCTGACTTGCGCCCGGCCAGGCTCTCGCTTTGCAGGTAGCGCGTGTCGCCAAAGATGAAGATGGGGGCGTAGTACATGCCATACTGGTTCTTGCCGTGGCGACCGTTCACGGCCTGCTTGTTGCTCAGGCAGCTGTCGGTGACGCCCATGAAGGTGGTGGGGATCTCCACGTAACGGATGCCCCGGAAGATGAGCCCGGCTGCGAGACCGGCGATATTGGTGAGGCAGCCGCCGCCAAAGCTGATGATGATGGAGCCCTTGGTGACGAACCGGCCCACCAGCGTGTCGCACAGCTGTTGCAGGTTGTCGTAGTTCTTGTCGTGCTCGGTGTCCCGGATGGTGACGACCTCGTGGTTCACCTCGCCGGCCGTGAGTATGGCGGAGATCTCGTCGCCGTACAGCTTGTTCAGCACCTCGTTTGTGATAAGGAAGACCTTGTCGAACTCCTGTTCCTTCAAGAGCCCGGGCAGGTTCTGGATGATGTTGTTGCCAAAGTAATAGGTGGGCTCGGGCATCAGATTCGTTTTGAATGAAATCATCCTGCCGGGCGCGAAGGCCTCGGTGGTGGTGTTGGGCCGGGGTTTCGTCTGTAGTACTTTCACGTTGGCGCTCATAGGGGTTGCCTCCTTGTGGTTGGTGGTAGGTGATTTGAAGTATTTGCAATTATCCTATTTGTAATTATAATAATTAAAATTAGCAAAGTCAATTGGCGAAATGGACAACCTTCGTGTGGACAAATAGCAATACTGCACAAATACTGTGTCTATTAACGTATTTATTTTCGAGACACTTGCATTGATGTGAGTGCTGGAGTGCTTGTAAAACTCGCGAAAAATCTGGTGATCTTTCCCCTGCGCTTCTTATATCAATGTAATTCAATACAATAAAAAGGCAGAATCCTTTACATGAAATTGTGCGTTGAGTGTAAGCTTCTGCATGCAAAAAACAGCCCGGACAAAAGTCCGGGCCGTTGGTGGCGTGGAAGAAAAGTTACGGTTTTGTGGCGCTGATGAAGGCTTTGTATTTGGCAACGCGAGCCTTGTATTCGTCGGTGGCCTTGTTGGCAAAATTGCCCTCCTCGTTCTGGCGGATGTCGTCGCCGTGTTTCAGCTTGCCAGAAAGGGTGTCATGGGCCAGTTTGTCCCACTTTTCCTTGTCGAAGTGGAAGACGACCTGGCCCCCCTCAACCTCGAAGGTGCCTTCAATGCCGCACAGGCAGCAGATGGCCTCGTTTGTGCCGGCCTGCAGGTAGAAGTTATTGCCGTGGCAGTGTGGGCACACGCCCTCCTTGCCCTGGTACTGCGCGTGTTCGATGTCCTTGGCGGCCTCGGCCAGACGGCGGCCGATGTCGTGGATGGCGGCCACCTTCTCGTCCTCCAGGATAATGGCCTTGGACCAGTAGAACACCTCGTTGTCGATGATCTTCCAGGCGGGCGACAGCGCCTGCATGGCGTGGTCGCACTGGATGCGGGTGAACCAGTCCGAGCCGCCGATGCCGATGTAGGAGATGACCTTGTCCTGCAGAAGGCGCGGGTCGGGCGCTTTGCCGCCCTTTTCCTCGGCGATCTTGGTGGCGATGAAGTTCATGCCGCGGTCGGTACGGGGGCCGAAGCGGTCCATGATCGTGTGGAAGATGGCCGAGGCGCCCTTCTCGAAGATGGGGGTGGCAAAGAGGATACCGTCGGCGTCCAGCATCTTGTCCAGCAGCCAATCGAAATCGTCGTCCTTGATGGAGCAGACATTGCCCTTGCCCGAAACCAGCGAGACGGAACAGGCCACGCAGCCGGTACAGTATTTGAGGTTCAGGTCGTGCAGGCGGATAAATTCAATCTCCGCGCCCGCCTCTTTGGCGCCCATCAGCGCCTCTTTGCACATGGAATCGTTGGCGCCGTCCTTCATGCCGCCTGAGATACCCAGAATCTTCATTGTCGTCCTCCCTATTGTGTGGTTTGTGATTGCTTGTTTATAGTGTGCGGATGTCACCGCATTGTGATCCACCCACGATGCTGGGTCATATTGTCGCTGTATGCCACGTCGGGCACGAACAGGCTTTGGATGTTATGCACCGGCCGCAGGTAGGGGAAGGCGAACGTCTGCGCCCAGGCGGGCTTGGGGATGTCCACGGCCTTGTCTACGGCCACGCGGTGCCACTCGTCCGGTCCGTCGAACCACATCTCCATCACCCGGTAGTACTGGCAGCCGTTCACCTCCTGCATCACCTTGCTGGTAAGGATGCGGGTGCACTCGGGCGTCTCCTGAAACAGCGGGAACACGTCGTTATACAGCCAGCGGTCGCATTCTTCGGCGCTCACGCCCTCGGGCAGGCGGATGGCCCACTGCCAGCGGTAGTTGGGGCCGTCCATGCGGGTGCGGTCGCTTCCCTTCAGGTCGTCCTCCCACCAGATGGGCACGAAGGCAAAGAGGAAGGGGCGCGCTTCGCCGCTGTCGGTAGCGCGGGCGGTGTCGGCATCCATCTCCTCGCCGTCCAGTTCGGGCCCGGCGTCGGGCATGTTGCCCTGCCAGCGCAGCACGTCGATGGGAAAGAACTCGGTCAGCGCCTTCACCTTCGCCTCGGGTGCAAAGGGGCTCATCAGCCAGTAGTGCTCGGTCAGCTGCATCTTGCAGGTGCCAAAGCGGTCGCCGTCGGGTGGCACGGGCAGCGCGGGGTAGAAGGCGTATTTGGTCACATAGGGGCCGAACTGGGAGATGCTGTCCTGCACGTGGTGGTAGATGAGCCAGTGCAGCAAGCGGTGCCGGTACTCCTCGCGCGCCAGGTCCACAAATATCAGGCTGCGCATGGGCTTCACTTCATAAGACATTCGCTTCCTCCTTGTGTGTGCGTTTTTTGCTGTCGAATCAACTTTTCACGACGCCCTCTTTCAGACGCAGGATGTACATGCCGTCGTGGAAGGTGTCGATGTAGATGTACCCGCGGTCGTCCACCACAATGTCCTCGGTGGTGGCCAGCATGGGGCCGGGTACCGGCACATCGAAGAGCAGTTTCTCGGGGTTGGGCGGGATGAAATAGGCGATCTCCTTGATGTAATACGGGTCGCTCACGTCGTATACGCGAAGACCCGCGTGGAAGTAGCAGTTGTAGACGAGATTTGGATCATCCTGCAGCCCGGGCTTGCCCATTGGCTCGTGCACGTTGTGCGGGCCGAAGGGGCCCTGTGCGCCGTCGAGGCCGCAGGTGTTGAAGTTCTCGTACGGGAAGTTTTCAGGTACCTCCGGGTAGGGGAACTCGGCCACGAGGGTGGGGTCGCTGGGGTCGCTCACATCGATCATGTGCAGGTTGTTCATGGGTTGGGCGCCCTTGTGCTTGCCCTCGGCCAGCTTCTCCTTCGTGAAGAAGGGGAACCGCTCACCCTCGTTCGTCAGCACCGCGAAGTTGCGCCCGCGCAAAGGCAGGAAGGTGTGGCAGCGGGCGCCGTCGTACTTGCCGGCGAAGGGCGGCTGGACCTTCAGCTGTCCCAGCTTCTTGGGGCGGGTGGGGTCGGCGCCGTCCAGGATGATGCCGCCGCCGGCAAAGTAGGCCATGTACACTTTGCCGTCCTGCACGTAGGGCGGGCCGTGCAGCATGGGCCAATCTTTTTCGGCGTCGTGGCCCACCGGGAAGCTGCCCTCCTGCATGCCGTCCTTCCACTGCTCCGGCATCCACCAGCGGCCGGCTTCCACGGGGTTTGCCGGGTCGCTGATGTCCAGGATGCGGTAGATGAAACCCACAAAGCCGGGGCACTCGGCCGAAAGATGCACATACGGCCCGCCATTGTACATGAAGCGGTGCACGCCCATGCCGTCCACAACCCCCGTCTCCCAGTGGCTGAGCAGTTTCGGGTTTTCGGGGTCGGCCAGGCTGTAGATCTGCAGGCCGCCCAAAGCTTTATCCTCCCACTTGGTGCCGTGCAGGAAGGGGATGCCCCCGCCCAGCGCCACCACCAGCAGGCCGTCGGCCACCTGCACTTTGGGGGTGGACTGCTTCTTGTACACCTCGCCGTCGCACACCTCCAGGAACTGCACCCGGCGGGGGGCGGCAGGGTCGGTCACGTCGATGATGTTGAGGCCCGGACCCTTGAACGAGCCGACGTACATGTAGTACCTGCCGTCATCCGTCTTGTGCAGCGCCATCTGGAAGCCGTACACACCGCCAAGATCGGAGAATCCCACGACCTCCAGGTTCTTGATATAGCCCTCATTGCCCGGGCTTTTCGCATAAAAAGGAACATCCATACAGAGAATACCTCACTATCCAGAATCAGATACATCTAACATCATAATAGAGCGGCGGAGGGCAAAAGTCCAATGCGGTTTTTGCGCAGCCAGTGATTACCTGAATGCATAAACACGCGGTCGTGCGCGGCGGCCTTTGCCCGCGCCACGAGGCAGAATCGCCTTCCGCGGCAACCCCGAACCAACTGCCGGGGCAAGTGCAAAAATGCGACGAATGCAAAAAATGGTCAGTTTGTGGTATACTATACACAAGTTTTTACGCGGGACAGGGGGATGCTTTCTTGAACAGCATGCAGGTGGAATATTTCCTTACGGTGGCGCGCACGCTGAATTTCACCAAGGCGTCGGAGGAACTGTATGTTACGCAGCCGGCCATCAGCCGGCAGATCTACGCGTTGGAAAAAGAACTGGGGTTTACCCTGTTCGACCGCTCCACCCGCACCACCAAGCTCACGGCGGCCGGCAACCTGTACTACGATTTTTTTATGAAGATGCGCAGCGAACTGAACACCGTTAGCCACCAGGCACGCGAGGCAAACACTGAAAAGCTGGGCAGCGTGGTGGTGGGCTGCCTGGACGGCTGGAACGTCTCCTCCTTCTTCCCCAAGATGCTGGACATCTTCCGCAAGGAGTACCCCAACATACAGCTGCTGCTGGAAACGCGCGGGCTGAAGGGCCTGATCCTCTCTTTAAAGAACGAGCAGGTGGACGTGGTCATCTCGCTGGACGATTCGCTGCAGGACGTGTCTGGCGTACACGTGCGGGAGCTTACCCGCGTGCCCAGCGTACTGCTCTATTCGCAGGCGCACCCGCTGGCCTCCCAGCCGGGCCTTATGCCCCAGCACTTCCAGGACGAGGTGTTCCTGGTGCAGGCGGAGGAGGTGGCCCCCAACTCGGTGGAAAATGTGCGCCGGTACTGTGCGGCCCACGGCTTTGAGCCCAAGACCATCCGCCAGCTGCCCAACCTGGATTCTGTGCTTACCAGCGTGATGAACGGCATGGGTGTCATGATAAACGATTTTTGGTCGCGCGACCGCACAAACGAGTCGTTTCGCTTCGTGCGGCTGAATACCGAGCATGTCATCAGCATCGCCTGGCTGAAAACGAACAAGAACCCTTCGCTGCCCGTGTTCATCAATGAACTGATGTTCATCTTCAACAAGGAGATGAACGATGTGCCCAATGATGCGCATTTGTAATAGTTCATCGTCCGGTTTTGGCATTGGACAACCGCCCCGCCGGCCTGTAAGATGGAGACAGTACACGGTCACGCATCTACGGGAGGACAGGGGTGAAGACGGTGGGTAGGCCTTTTGAATTGAAGCCGCACCATGTGGGTGTGTTTTGCTCTAATATGGAGCGCAGCATCGATTGGTGGGAGGAGATGCTGGGTTTTAAAAAGGTGCGCGAGAGCAGCAGCTTTTTGCCTGAGTACGGCCACGCCCGCATGGCCTGGCTGCAACTGGGGGACCAGTACGTAGAACTGTTCGATTTTCCCGGTCTGCGCAGCCTATCCAACGAAGGGTACTGGGGCACCTATGGCACGAAACATCTCAGTCTTTGTGTTTCGCCCGAAAAATTTGACGATATGATTGAATTTTTCAAGCAAAACAACGTGTCCATCCTCTCGCGGGCGGAACACCCGCTCCACGCCCCGGGCCTGGCGGACGGCATCACGCGGGTGGTGTATGTTGCCGACCCGGACGGCAACCGCGTGGAGATACAGACGGAGGAGACGCCGGGCGACTACGCCTAAGGCCGAAGCATCCCGCAAGAGCAAAAGCGCCCTGCAGGGTTTTCCTGCGGGGCGCTGTGCAATTTATGTGTGCGCAGGCCGCGGGCCGTGTGCGCATACCAGATATAACGCGCTGGTTATAATTCAAGCGGACAAATCGGCATTTGACGCGCCCGGCAATTTGTTCTACACTGTACAATATTATATCTGCAATGTACCCGCGCGGCAGCGCGGGAGGGGAGGTTTTGGGGTGGCGAAAAAAAGAGTTTTGTTTGCGGCTGTGGGCGTGGTGGTGATGCTCTTTGCAGGCTTTGTGTATGCCTGGAGCGTTCTTTCGTCGTTTATTGCGGCCGATTATCCCGACTGGAGCAAGGGGAGCCTCTCGCTCACCTTCACCATCTGCATGGCGTTCTTCTGCCTGGGGGGGCTTGCGGGCGGCATTTTGTCCAAGCGCATCCCCGTGCGGGTGAACGTATTGATCTCGGCGGTGCTTTTCCTGGCAGGTTTTTTCCTCGCCTCGCGCGCGCAGACCCTGCCCGCCCTGTACATTGGGTACGGCGTGCTGTGCGGTTCCGGCTCCGGCTTTGCCTACAACGCGGTGCTAAACATCATGCCCCGCTGGTTCCCGAATAACCAGGGGCTCATCTCCGGCGTGCTGTTGATGGGCTTCGGCGCCAGCAGCCTCATCATCGGCTCGGTGTTCACGGCGGTAACGCCCGCCGAGACAGGCGGATGGCGCGCTTCGTTCTTGTTCATGGGCGTGCTCATCGCGGTTATCCTAGTGGTGTGCTCCTTTTTCTTTATTCCCCCAAAGCCGGGTGAACTGCCTGCGCCGAAGACGACCGCCAATGCCGCCGGCGCGTCCGGGGCGCCGGACCTGACCACCGGCCAGATGCTGCGCAAGAGCAGCTTTTGGCTGTTCTGGGTGTGGGCCATCCTGCTCTCGGGCGTGGGGCTTGCCATCATCGCCCAAGCCAAACCCATCGCCGCCATGGTGGGCACAGGGCTCAGCGCCGAGAGCCTTGCTCTCATCGTGGGGCTCATCTCGGTGTGCAACGGCCTGGGGCGTATCCTCACCGGCGCGCTGTTTGACAGGATCGGCCACAAGGCCACCATGCTGTTTGTGAACGTGTTGTCTGTTGTGAGCGCACTGATACTCATTCTTGCGCTGGCCACACATCTGTTCCCACTGGTGGTGGTGGGCTTTTTGGGCGCAGGCATCGCCTATGGCGGCAGCCCCACGCTGTCTGCCGCCTATACGCGCGCGGTATTTGGGCAGAAGAATTTCCCTGTCAACCTATCCATTATGAACCTGCAGCTGCTGGTGGCCTCCTTCTTCGGCACCTTTGCCGGCATGCTGTACGACGCCAGCGGCAGCTACATGACCACCTTCATCATGCTGGTGGCGTGCGCCGGGGTGGCGTTCCTGTTTCTGGCGGCCATCAAAAGCCCCAAGGCGCCTGCGGCGGTATCGGCTGACGCCGAAACGACCGCAACAGCTAATGTTGAAACGGAGCAGAAATAAATAGAAAATGCGAACACAAAAGGGCCGGCGTGAAAACGCCGGCCCTTTTGCTTGCGGTTTGCTCTGTCCTACTGCAGATACCCGGCAAGCTGGCGCTTGCGCCAGCTTGAGAGCGGCGGTGCAGAATGTGAAAATGTAAGAAAGAGCCCGGCCGCCGCACTACTTGATGCACATGAGCAGCTCGCCGGCCTTGATGCTGGCGCCCTCGGCGGACAGGATTTCGTCGATGACGCCATCGGTGTTGGCCACGATGCTCGTCTCCATCTTCATGGCTTCCACAACCAGGAGAACCTGGTTCTTTTCCACCTTGTCGCCCTTCTTTACCATGATCTTGCTCACCATGCCGGGGATGGGCGAGGACACCTGCCGCAAATCTTCGGTGTTGGCCATCACGACCTTGGCCACCGTGTCCTGGGCGCTGTGGTCGGGCACGGCCACCTCGCGGCGGATGCCGTTTAGCAGGAACTGGACGTTGCGCGTGCCGTCAGGGTTCACGTCGCCCTTGCCCAGGTACTTGATGACGAGCTGCTTGCCGTCTTCGATGTTCACGCGGTTCGTCTCGCCCAGCATCAGCCCATGGAAGAACACATGGCTGCCCAGGCGGGTGATGTAGCCGTACTCCTCGCGCGCCTTGAGGAAGTCCTCCACCACCTTTGGATAGAAGCACCAGCTGATGACCATGCGCTGGTTGGGTTCCTGCACGAACTGGGAGAGGTGTTTTTTGGCGGCTTCGAAGTCTACGGGGGGCAGCAGCTCGCCTGGGCGGCAGGTGATGGGCTCTTCGCCCTTCAGCACCACCCGCTGCAGGTCTTCGGGAAAGCCCCAGCTGGGCTGGCCCATCATACCCTTGAAGTAGCTGACGACCGAGTCCGGGAAGGTGAGCGTCTCGCCGCGCTGCACGATATTTTCGGGCGTCAGGTCGTTCTGCACCATGAAGATGGCGAGGTCGCCCACCATCTTGGAACTGGGGGTCACCTTCACAATACCGCCCAGCATGTCGTTCACCGTCTTGTACCTCTCTTTCACTTCTTCAAAACGGTGCCCAAGGCCGAGACTTTCCACCTGCGGCCCCAGGTTCGTGTACTGGCCGCCGGGGATCTCGAACTTGTAGATGTCGGTGGCGGGGTACTTGATGCCGCCCTCGAACGCCTCGTACCGCTCGCGGATGTCGCTCCAGTAGTCGGTCAGGCGCTGCAGGCCGTCCGGGTCCAGGCCGGTGTCCCGCTCGGTGCCTGCAAGGGCCGTTACCAGCGAGTTCATGGACGGCTGGCTGGTGAGCGAGGACATGCTGGAGATGGCCACGTCCACGATATCCACGCCGGCGTCGGCCGCCATCAGATAGGTGGCGATCTGGTTGCCGGAGGTGTCGTGCGTGTGCAGGTGGATGGGCAGGCCCACCTCGTTCTTGAGCGCTTTCACCAGCTTGCCCGCCGCAAAGGGCTTGAGCAGGCCGGACATGTCCTTGATGCAGAGCATGTGCGCGCCCATCTTTTCGAGGGCTTTGGCCATGTCCACGTAGTATTGCAGCGTCCATTTGTCTTCCTTGGGGTCGGACACGTCGCCGGTGTAGCAGATGGTGCCCTCGGCGATCTTACCGCATTTCACGACCTCCTCCAGCGCCAGCTGGATGCCGGGCAGCCAGTTGAGCGAGTCGAACACGCGGAAGACGTCGATGCCGCTTTTGGCCGCTTCGCGGATAAACTCCTTGATGAGGTTGTCCGGGTAGTTCGTGTAGCCCACGGCGTTGGCGCCGCGCAGCAGCATCTGGAAGGGGATGTTCGGGATGCGCTCGCGCATCATGTCCAGCCGCTCCCACGGGCTCTCCTTCAGGAAGCGGTAGGCAACATCAAAGGTGGCGCCGCCCCAGCATTCCAGCGAGAAGGCGTCCGCCAGGATTTCCGACGTGCCTTCGCCACCTTTTACGATGTCGCGGGTGCGCACGCGGGTGGCAAGCAGGCTCTGGTGCGCGTCGCGGAAGGTTGTGTCGGTAATCAGCAGCTTCTTCTCGTTCTTCACATAGTCGCGCACGGCGTCGGGGCCTTTTTCGTCCAGCAGCTGCTTTAAACCGCGCGGGGGCGCGTCCATCTGGGGCAGCGGGAAGCGGGGCGTGTCGTACATGCGGCGGCCGGCCGTGGGGTCGTTCACCACGATGTTGCCGATGTAGCTCAGCATCTTGGTGGCGCGGTCCTGCGTGTCGGTGATCTTGAACAGCTCCGGCGTCTCGTCGATGAACTTGGTGTGGCAGCTGCCTGCCAAGAAGCGGGGGTGCTGCAGGATGTTGCCGATAAAGCCCATGTTCGTCTTCACGCCGCGCACCCGCGTTTCGGAAAGCGTCCGCAGCGCTTTGCTCACGGCGCCCTCAAAGGTGTTGTCCTGCGTGGTGATCTTGACGAGCAGGCTGTCGTAGTAGGGGGATATCTCGGCCCCGGCATAGGTGTTGCCGCCGTCCAGGCGTACGCCAAAGCCGCCGCCGCTGCGGTAGGCGGTGATGGTGCCGGTGTCGGGCGCAAAGTTGTTCTGCGGGTCCTCGGTGGTCACGCGGCACTGGATGGAGTAGCCCCGGGGGCGCACGTCCTGCTGGCTGCCGATGCCAATATCCGGCATGGAGAGGGGCATACCCTGCGCGATGAGGACCTGCGCGCGCACGATATCCACACCGGTGACCATCTCGGTGACCGTGTGCTCCACCTGGATGCGGGGGTTCATCTCGATGAAGAAATGCTCACCGCCCTTGTCCACCAGGAACTCCACGGTGCCGGCGTTCACATAGCCTACCTCTTTGGCGATCTTCACAGCGTCGGCGCAGATGGCCTCCCGCTTTTCTACCGGCAGGCTGAAGGCGGGCGTGAACTCCACCACCTTCTGGAAACGGCGCTGAAGCGAGCAGTCGCGCTCGTGCAGGTGCACCACGTTGCCGTGCTCGTCGGCCAGGATCTGCACCTCGATGTGTTTGGGTTCTTCGAGGTACCGCTCGATGAAGATGTCCCCGTTGCCGAACGATTTGAGCGCCTCGCTTTGCACCATCGGGAAGGCGGCCTCCACCTCGGCGGCGTCGGCGCAGCGGCGCATGCCGCGGCCACCACCGCCCGCGGCGGCTTTCAGGATGACCGGGTAGCCGTAGCTGTCCGCGCGCTGCACGGCGTCGGCCGCGTCCTGCAGCGGGTCGCGGCTGCCGGGGATAGTGGGCACGCCGCACCGGAGGGCGATCTCCTTGGCGGAGAGCTTGTCCCCCATGGCGGAGATCACCTGGCTGGGCGGGCCGATGAATTTGATGCCGTTCTGCTCGCATGCGCGGGCGAACTCCGCGTTTTCAGACAAAAAACCGTAGCCGGGGTGAATGGCGTCCACGCCGTGCTTCTTGGCCGTTTCGATCATCACGCCGATGTCGAGGTAGGCGCCCAGCGGGCTTAAATTCTCGCCGATAAGGTAGCTCTCGTCAGCCTTGATGCGGAACAGGCTGTTCTCGTCTTCTTTTGAATAAACGGCCACGGTGGAAAGGCCCAGGTCGGCGCAAGCGCGGAACACCCGAACGGCGATCTCGCTGCGGTTTGCCACCATCACCTTGACAAACGGGCGCTGCGTCTGTTCTTTAACCATGAACAATTCTCCCATCCTCTTCAAGAAGGTTGCGGTACAAAACAGTGTAACAAAAGAACGCGCCGGCGCAATGGCGGCGTGCGCGTCCTTAAAATACATTCTAAAACAACCGGCGGGGATATGCAAGCATTATTTGCGCAAGCAAAAAACAATAAAAAACGATACTGCGTAAATTGATGCGCATAGTTATGGTAGTTATGCGAACTGGGCATCGCTTCGTTGTAATTTTGTCAATGTGTGCACGCACAAAGGACAATTTCCTAGTTTTGGTTGCCTGTCAGTTGCCGGCGGCTTCCTCGCTGTACGAGCGCGCCAGCACCGCCTGGGGCGAGGGGAAGTCCTCCAGCGAGGGAAGATCGCGCTCCAGATGCAGGAGCGCCACGATCACCTGCCTGTCCCGCGGGTCTTTTACATGCATCTGCGCAAGTTTTGCATAGGCGCGCCGGCCGGCGGCCTCCTCGCCATCGTCGGTCTTTTGCAGGTAGGCCTCTTTTGCGCACAGGTACCAAAACAACTTTTCTTCATCCTTCACGCGCGCGCCCACCAGCTCGTGCAGGGTGATTCGGATGCACTCCCGCTGGCCCTCGCCCAACGGGAAGACGAGCTTTCCCAGCAGTGCGATCTGCTCGCGCTGCCGCGAGCCGGTCTGGAACCAACGATCGAATATGCTCATGGGCATCTCCTTCTCAGCTGCCGAAATAGTGCAGGCTGACGGTGATGATGATGACGGCGATGGCCCAGGTGGCCACTGTGTGTATGATGAAGCGCGGCCACACGATGGCTCCGTCTGCCACGGCGTGGAAGAGGGGCTTGTAGGGCAGGTATTCCTTCGTGAAGATAAACTCGTCGCGGTATTCCGGGCAGTAGTGCAGCTGTATCTGCGAACCTGTGTTGTACACGCATTTGCGCATGGTGGGGAAGCAGTGCACCTCGCGGGTGCCCTTTGGTGTTTTGATCTTGGCGTACACCGTCTGCTTGTTGCCGGACCAGATGCCGGTGGATGTCACCTTGGTAACGACCGCCGGGTAGACGCTGCCGTGCCGGATGATGTAGCCGGATTTACCCGCCTCGCGTATGGTGCGGAAGAGCCAAACCACATAGTAGACGGCCACAAGGCCAAGGAAGATGAGGGTGAACTGGGTGTTGGGATGCATTATTTCGCCTTTCTATGCCAGTCTGTTCTAGCAGTCCAGCCCGGCGGCGGAAAGGCGTATGGCCGAGCCGCCGAACGAGCCGGGGATGATGCTGGTGGCTCCCAGAAGGATCCACAGATGGGGATTCGTGTGCGCCTGGGACAATACCATGGTCACGCAATACAGCGCGATCATCACGATGCTGAGCACCCCACAAAACTTGATAACGCCGAGATTGCGGCGTTTGGCCGCCCCATAGCCCAGGATGCCGGCGATGAGGCCCAGCACGGCGGCGGCCACCGTTACGATGCGGCTGGCCGTAGAGCCCTCGAAGGTTTGGGCGTCCAGCGGCAGCTTTACACCCATGATGGTGACGAGCACGAAGACAAGGCAGAGGATGGCGTACACGATCATCAACGGGCAGTAGGCGCGAAAAGTAGCCAGAGTGGACCCGCGCGTCCGTGGGGATTGGTCTTTCATGGGCGTTCTCCCTTTCCGTTCGACAAAGTTTTTACATCTGCAATAGCACTATTATATAAAAGATGGGCGGCAATTACAATTGTATTTAAATGCCTGGTTGCGGAAAAACCCGCAGCGCGTGCGCGCTGCGGGTTTATGCTTTCAGGCTGACACGGGATGGTCTCTTTCATGTTACAGTCACCGTGCAGACGGCAGTTTTGGCGCCATCTTTTGTGGTCACGGTGATCGTGGCGGCGCCCGGCGCCAGCGGAGCCACAAGGCCGGTGCTGTTCACTGTGGCCACAGCTTCGTTGCTGCTCTTCCAGCTTACGCCCTTGTTCGTGGCGGTGGCCGGCAAGACGGTGGCAGCCAGCTGTATGGGTCCGTCTCCCGTGGCCACTGTGAGGACGGGGTAGTTCAGGTTCACACCCGTCACGGAGGTGGGTACGGTCACGACGCACTTGGCGGTTTTGGCGCCGTTCTGCGTCTTCACCGTAATGGTGGCCGTGCCGTACGCCTTGGCCGTCACCACGCCGTTTTTATCCACTGTTGCAACCGCTTTGTTGCTGCTCGTCCAGCTCTTCGTCTGGTTGGCGGCGTCCTTGGGCAGGGTGGTGGCTGTCAACATGAAGCTGCTGCCCTTCGCAAGCGTTTTGGCCGTCTTGTTCAGCTTGACGCCCGTGACGACCTTGCCGATGTACACGGTGCATTTGGCCGTTTTTTGGCCGTACTTGGTGGTGCAGGTGATGGTGCATTTGCCCTTGGAAGCCTTTGCCGTCACCTTGCCGTTTGCGTCCACAGTAGCCACCTTCGTGTTGCTGCTCTTCCAGGTGACGGCCTTGGAAAACGCGTTGGAGGGCTGCACGCTGGCCTTCAGTGTGAACGCCTTGCCCTTGGCCGTCAGGACCTTCGAAGTGGTATCCAGCTTCACGCCGGTAACAGCCGGGCGCACTTTTATCTTGCAGGTGACCTTCTTGCCGCCCTCCTGCGCTTTGCCAGTGATGGTCACGTCGCCGATCTTTAGGCCCTTCACAACGCCCTTGCTGCTCACGGTGGCGATCTTCGTGTTGCTGCTTGTCCACTTCACCGTTTTATTTGCGGCGGTGGCGGGCGTAAAGGTGGGTTTGATTGTATAAGTGGCGTTCACCTTCATGGTTTTGGAGGTGGTTTTGAGCTTGAAGCCGGTGAGAGGCTTGCCGATGGCAATGACGCAGGTGGCTGTCTTTTTGCTGGCGTCCTTGGCGGTGCAGGTGATGGTGCACTTGCCCTTGGTCGCCTTGGCGGTCACCTTGCCGTTCTGGTCCACCGTGGCCACCTTTGTGTTGCTGCTTTTCCAGGTAACGCCCCTGTTGTTTGCGTAGGAGGGCGAGGCGGTGGCCTTGAGGGTGTAGGTTTTTCCCTTGGCGGTGAGCGTTTTGGCGGTCGAGTTCAGCTTGATCTTGGTGACCAGCTGGTACACCTCCACATCCCACTTGGCTTTGAACTTGCCGTCCTGTGTGGTCACTGTGATGGTGGTTTCGCCGGGGTACAGCCCCTCAACCTTGCCGGAGGTGGGGTGGACGTAAAGGATGTCGGGGTCTGTGCACTGCCACAGCAGGGTCTGGTTTGCGGCGTCGGCGGGGGATATGGTGGCCTTGAACGAATATATCTTGCCGGCCGAAAGGCGGGTGAGGGTCGTCGCCTTCTTGACGCCGGTGACCGACTTGCCCACATAGATGGTGCAGGTGCTGTAAAATTTTGGGTTTGCGTTGGATTTGGCGGTGATGGTCGCCTTGCCTTTGGCCACTGCAGTCACCTTGCCGTATTTATCCACGGTGGCAACGGCCGTGTTGTTCGAACTCCATGATACTGTTTCATTCCGGGTGTCGTAGTATATGCTTTCCGGTTCGGTGACAGTGGCGGTTATTTTGCAGCTGCCGCCCACGGCAAGGGTCTTGGAAGTCACGTTCAGCGAGACGCGGTATACCTTATTGGTCACCGCGGCAATGGCTGCCCACGCGTCCACCATGCCATCGCCCGTCAGTTCGTCCCAGCCATCTTCGCCCAGGTCTTTGGCGGTGTAGGAGAGCACATCCTGGATGTCGTAGCAATCCAGGTATTTGTTGCACGAGAGCATCAGCGCCACCACGCCGCTCACGATGGGGGCGGCCATGGAGGTGCCCGTCATGTAGCCGTAGCCGCCGGGAAGGGTGC
>JAVBQQ010000061.1:0-16637 GCA_031548875.1 Oscillospiraceae bacterium | reverse complement strand
TCGATACCTCCTCTTGAGTTGATTTTATTATACATCCCCTCACTCTTGGATTGGTATCACTATACGGGGTTGGGACAATTGGTGATTGCAGTTTGTTCTCACCAATGCCGGGTATAGGGCTCATCTGCTCAACAGTCTTGAGCATGGGCATGATTCCGCAGGGGGACAGATATTTACCCATTTTCAATACAAGTCGAGCTAACATCGGAGTAGTATCTGATTCTGATGATCTGAGCCGCCACTTCAAAGATATAGGTGAAGCGCAGAGCTGTTGTCGCGTTGTCTTTTTCGTGCCGTTCGTCATAAACCGCTTATCATGTGTTGGGATTGTACTCTCGGTAAAATCATCATTTCAAAAACCGCTGTACAGTAATTTTCAGCGGCTTGACTATAGAGCTATACTATCTTTACAAGAACATATTTCGTTCATTGTTGGCGGATAAAGCCCAATAGTCTTTGCTTTTTATAACAGGTGTGCTATACTGACCGTGATAGCAAATTACCGCCGGGTAAACGCCTTTGTTCATTCCGTCAGACCTATGAAGGAGTGAATTACAGGGCGTTTGATTTTTTTGAAAGGAGTAAATAAATGTTTCGAGAAATGCGTCGCAAGAAACAGCTCTTATCCCTCGATGACAGCATCGCTGTGCTTACGCATTGCACATCGGGGGTACTGGCTGTGTCCGGAGATGACGACTATCCATATGCTGTGCCGCTTAGTTATGTCTACTATAAGGAAAAGATCTTTTTCCATTGCGCCAAAACCGGTCATAAGCTGGATGCCATTAGAAGGAATGAAAAGGTGTCCTTTTGCGTAATTGACAAAGACGATGTGATACCGAAGGAATACACTACCTATTTCCGAAGCGTCATTGTCTTTGGAAAAGCACGGTATATAGAAGATGAAGCTAAAAAACGAAGCGCCCTTGAAATCTTGGCTGCACGGTATTCGCCCGAGCATGAACAGGGCCGCTTACATGAGATCGAAAAGTCCATCAATCATCTATGCATGGTGGAGCTGACGATTGAGCATATCAGCGGCAAAGAATCCATAGAGCTTATAAAAGCAAAGCCCTAAATCGAAATACTGTTTGTCATTGCCCGTCGGGTATTGAATTGTGTAGTAGGCCTGTGTTACACAAATGCAGGTCTAATATATTTGGGAGGTTATATGTACGAATTAAAGGTGTTGTTGTTTGCATGTTCTTGGCTTTTTTATAGCCAATGTGACCACCAAAGCAACTAAAGCACATACTGCCAACACAAAGAAGGTAGTCATATGACTTCCACTGATATCATACAAGACACCAGCCAATGTGCCGAAAAAGGAAGCCACTAGAAGGCTAAGATTCGTTATGGATAGATTGATTGGGTAATCCTTCTGACCGAAATATGTGCGAATATAGGAGGCACCTATCGTCGGACAACCACAATAAGCAACCCCTATACCTAAAAAACCGATAACAATTAATGGGAAATAAAAAGTGGCCAGGGCAGTTATCCGTATTAGCGCACAGAGAATCATAATCACATTTATGGTGCGCATAGTTGCTTTGGGTCCAACATGGTCATAAAGAGCGCCAGGCTGAAGAAATTGTTGGCGGAAACCATGCTGGATAATCAGATACTGAAGGATTTGAACTCAAAAAACTTTTGAGCCCGGCGAAATGGAAACTTGCTGTGCGGTATGTGATGGAACAACACCGCATCAGCGAGCGCCGGGCGTGTAGATTGGTGTGCCAGGGACGGAACACCCAGAGAGATATATAGAAAAGCGTTTGGTCGATGAGGACGAGATCGCAGCCCGAGTTGTAGAACTCGTGAGCGAGTATGGCAGGTACGGTTACCGGATGATCACAGCTATGCTGCGCTTGGAAGGGCACAAAGTCAACCATAAGCGCGTGTATCGGATATGGCGGTCGCTGGGGCTCAAGGTACCACAAAAGCAGCCGAAGCGCAGAAGGCTCTGGACAAATGATGACAGTTGTATCCGGCTGCGGGCGGAACAAAGGTGCTCATCGACAGATGGGTGAGAGATTACAAAACCATCCGTCCCCATAGCGCCCTGGGGTACCGGCCCCCGGCCCCTTGTGCTTGTTGTACAGCTTCGTAAATCAAGTCCAATTTTTGGCCTAGCGTTTGGGGGCACGTCAGGAAAAGAGGGATTGTAGATGGATAGCGAACCGAAGATCAAACTATACGCGTTGACGCTGGATTGCGAAGACCCGCATGCGTTGGCGACATTCTACGCGGCGCTGCTGGGGTGGAAAATTGTATTTCGGGATGCGGAATACGTGGTCATTGGCGCCCCAGGAGCACACCAGGGGGCCTATCCGGGCATCACGTTTCAGCGGAATCCCGCGTATCAACCTCCCGTGTGGCCGGCAGCGCCGGAAGCCCAGCAGCAGATGGCGCATATCGACTTTGCAGTCAGCGAGTTGGAAAAAGCGGTCCCCTACGCCGTTCGATGCGGGGCAACCATTGCGGACGGGCAATTTGCGGACGGCTGGCGGGTGCTGTTTGACCCTGCCGGGCATCCTTTTTGCCTGTGCCAGATGAAACCGGTTTTTGAAAGCCCGCATTTTGCGTTGCTGTAGGCAGGTACGCAGGAGGCGGGCGAACAGAACGGCCGCAAGACTATTCAAAGCGAAGGTTTGTCGATTTCCAATAAACCCCGCCGGGAGGTGAGCACGGCTGTGAAACTGCTGATTGACGCAGACGGCTGCCCCGTTGTGGACGAGGCGGTTGGCATCGCGCGAAAATATAACATCGAGTGCGTCATCCTGTGCGACACCGCCCATGTGTTTGAAAAGCAGGGCGCCAGAACTGTCACGGTATCAAAAGGCGCGGACAGTGTGGATTTCGCGTTGGTCAACATGGTTGAGCCGGGCGATGTTGTTGTAACGCAGGATTACGGCCTTGCCGCCATGTGCCTTGCAAAAAAAGCCGTCCCGGTAAGCCAGGACGGCATGGTGTATTGTGACGACAATATCGACGCACTGCTGCTGGCGCGGCACACCGCGAAGAAGATCCGCCAGGGCGGCGGGCGCTTGCGCGGTCCCGCCAAACGCAAACCGGAGCAGGATGCTGCGTTCGGCGCAGTGCTGGAAAAGCTGTTGAGCTGAACCCTTTTGCCGGTGCCCTGCAGGCGGCGGAATGAGAATCGGCCACAGCTGCTGGAAGAATTGAAGCATCACGAAAGCGGCTTTTGTTTGAACGTTTCAGGCCCACAAGGGTCCGCCTGCGTATTGCTACCCTTTTTGGGGCTTCTCCCGGTGCGCCGTGATGATGGTGTAACTGTGCGCGTTGATGGTGATAACAAACCCCTTCCCGTGCACATACCAGTTCTTACCAGCCCGGGCCGTCGACTCCGGGTTGTCGACCAGCCTTTTGCACCACTCCACAACATCTTCGGTATCCAAGCCCATATTCTCCCGGATGCGCTGGACGCCCAGTTCCGTCGTATGTATCTTATCGAGATTGGCTTGCAGCTCGCACACTCTCCTGTCCTCTCCCCATGGCAACGGTTTTCGCCGCATTACCTGCTCACCGAGATATAGCCCATCTTCGATTTTTCGTCTGTCGCCTCGAGCTTGAAGATGACCGGGCGCAGGCCGTCGTTGCAGCTGCAGATGGCCACCCCCGGCGTACGGATCCAATCGCCATAATAGAATGTGCCGCTGCCCGCCCCGTGGGACAGGGCGAACACATATTGGTAGATCGCTTTCCATGCCTCGTCGCAAAAGCCGTCCGGCTTTGCAAAGTCGGCAAGATACACCTGCCCCACCTCGTGCATCGGGCAGGCCCCCAGGCCCTCCGCGCCATACGCACGGGCCAGTTCTTCGTCAAAGGTCGTTTTCAGCACCGTGATTTTACATCTGTTCATGGACGCTCTCCTCCTTCATTCCCTTCAACCCATTCATGGCTGCCGCCTGCGGCGGCCCCCTCCCTTGCTTAGCGAAAACCGATAGCTCTCGTCGATCCAGCCCATCAGTTCGTCGTCAATCTCACCCGCATGCTGTACGATGACATGGTGCGTCCAACGGTTTGGATACGGTTCCACGCACTCCGCGATACGCGGATGCACCAGTTGGTGGTCCAGCCCGAAGGTCACCAGCATATACCGCTCCGGCCAGCCTTTCCGCTTGCGAAACGGCGGCCAGGCCCAGGCGAAAGCATGGGTATTGTAAAAACTCACCTGCGTCGCCTTCACCCGGATGGTCGCGTCCGGGTAGGCCGTCAGAATACGCTTCTCCAGTTTCTCGTACAGCGGCAGCGTACCGGGCATCTTGTCAAACAGCATCATGATATCCGGGTCCATCACGCCCTCCCTCCGCCGCAAATACTGGTTTCCGGCTCGTGTTCACCCGCTTGGCGCGCGCCGCAATTGTATTATACACCTCCCCTCATTCCGCCACAATGCCTGGGCGGCAAGCACACCACCGCGTACGCATTTTGTCGATGCTGCTCCTGGAAGCCGGCGCCCGGCGTCATCCTCATCCTCCTCACCGAGAACCTCTACACCCCCCTTGTGGGCGAACCCTCCTGACAGCAACACACAAAAACGAACCGTCCCCACTGTCGCAAAGCGCAGCCCCCGGTCTTTGGCCGGGGGCTGCGCTTGTGGTATACTAGGGCAAAAGGACAGTCGGCAACCGGCACAGGGAGGCATGAAAATGGCTACATCTCAGGAATACGTGGATTTTGTATGCGAGCAGGTGCGCGGCGAATGGGACGTGCGCAGCAAGAAGATGTTTGGCGAGTATATGGTGTACATCAATGACAAACCCGTGCTGCTCGTGTGCGACAACACCGTTTTCGTAAAACAGCTGGACTGCGTGCGCAAACTGCTGGCGGACGCCGACACCGGCCACCCCTACAGCGGCGCCAAGGAGCATTACATCTTGGACGTGGAAGACCACACCCTCGCCCAGCAGGCCATTGCCGCGCTGGAGGCCGCTACCCCACTGCCCAAGCCGCGCAAGAAGAAAGCGTGAGGGCGCGGTCATGAAACCAACTGACGAGGCGCTGCTGCTGGCCCAGATGGAAGACCTCTCCCACCGGGCGGGCAGGACGGGCATGGCCCACGGCAAATTCCTCACGCCGGCCGAAGGCGCCGCCGTGCAGGACGCGTACAAGAACCGCCGCGATGTATCTTTGCTGCTGGAGGGCGGCTTTGCCGCGGCCGAGCGGCGGGTACCGGTGTTCCTGCAGCCGGACTGGGGCGCCTGGACGCCCGGCGAGGTGTTGGCCGGCCTGCGCATCGAGTTCCGGGCGCAGGACGCCCTCTCCCACCGGGATATCCTGGGTGCCATAGTGGGGCTTGGCCTCTCGCGCGACGTACTGGGTGACATCATGATGGAGCCGGGCTGCGCCTTCGCCGCCTGCCTGTGTTCCATGGCCGACTTCATCGCCCGCGAGCTGGACAAGGCCGGTCGTGTGGGCGTAAAGGCGTACTGCATCCCGCCTGAAGAACTGCCGCAGAGGACGCCCGCCCTGCGGCTGCAACAGGCCACGGTGGCATCGCTGCGCCTGGACGCCGCCCTCGCCGAAGCCTTCCATCTCTCGCGCGGCGCCGCGGCCGAGGCCATCCGCGCCGGGAAGGTGCAGCTGGCCCACCGCGAATGCCTGGACACCGCCCACACCGTGCGGCAGGGGGACATCCTCTCGCTACGGGGGCGGGGCCGGGTACAGCTGCTGGAGGTGCAAGACCTCTCCCGCAAGGGCCGCCAGCGCATCCTGCTGGGGTACTTCGAATAAAGCGCAGCCGCACACGGCGGGGACGCCCCCAATACAAGACAAACCATATGCACCGTTTGAAAAATATACAAAAAGGTTGGTGGACGGAATGGAGATCGCACCCGGCGTATACAAACTGGACTGCACGAGCGGCGCGTACGCCTACGCCGTGCGCGGCGAAGACGGCGTCACGCTTGTGGACACCTCTCACCCTGGCAAAGGCAAAAAAATTCTGGACGAACTGGCCGGCTACGGGTTCGGGCCGGGCGATGTCCGGCGCATCTTGCTTACCCACTGCGACCTCGACCACATCGGCAACGCCAGCATGCTGCAGGCCGTCTGCGGCGGAGAGGGCGGATGCACGGTGTATATCGGCGCGGCCGACCTGCCCTATGCGCTGAAGCAGACGCGCATGCCGGGGCTGAAAGGCCTGATGAGCGCCGTGTCGTCGGCGCGCTGCCCGGCAGACACACAGCCGCTGCCGGCAGGGAAGATCGGCGGCCTTACTGTGCTGCCAGCCCCCGGCCACACGCCGGGGCACACCTGCTTCCGCTTTGGGGACGTGTTGTTCCTGGGCGATCTCGTCTCCAGCACCCGCAACCGGCTCACCCACCTGCCATCCTTCTACATCCTGGACAAGGTGCGTGTGTGCGCCTCGGTGCGCGGCATGGATATCGACGGCGTGCGCCTGCTCTGCCCCGCCCACGGCGAGCCGGTGCCCGCCCAGCCGGGCTGGGCGCAGTTCGTGCAGGAACTGCCGCCCGTGTGAGGGGCTATCCCTTCAACTGCTGCACGAACGCGTCGATGGCCGCGTCGTCCAGCGCGTCCACCGGCTCGGCCGTGTGGGCCACCGTCTTCATAATGAACCGCTCGAAGGCGCTGCAGGAGGCGGGATCGAATCGGCCGCCCAGGTGCGCCTTCGCCGCGGCGCAGGCCAGCAGTTCTTTGGGGAAGTTTGTCTCGAAGTATTGCGGGGCCCCTTCTTCCGCGATACTGCACACGTACAGGCCCAGCTTTTTGCCGCGCAGGGCCTCTTCGTTTTGGGCAAGGTACGCCTTGGCCGGCTTGCGCAGCATGCTTGCGTACACAGAGCCGCCCACCACCACGCAATCGTAGCCGTCCAGCGCGGGGGGCTTCCCGGCCGCAAGGTCGTACATCTCCGCGTCTTCCATGCGCTGGGTGATGCGCTCGGCCACCTCTGCGGCGGCACCGTGCTTTGTGGCGTACAACACCAGTGTCTTCATCCTTCGCATCCTTTCCGGGCTCTCATTTTCCAAACCGCTGTCTCAAGACATTCCTTCCCGCAAGGTAGGGATCAATCCACACTCCACAGTGGGATGACATGGATGAGCGGCTCTTCATAGGGGTGCACCGCCCGCGCCGCCGCCACCGCGGCCACCGCAAGTTCCGCATCGCAGCGCATCTCCAGCTTCAGTTCCTCTCCCTCGCTCAAAACGCCCACCTCGCCATCATAGGGGCTGGCGCCCGGCAGCGGCCGCCAGCTGCCCCGCACGGCGCTCACGCTGCTGCAGCTGTCATAGTTACCCACACGCCCCGCGCCCGCGGAGGTCATCGCCGCGCGCACCGCATCCAACGCGTGGGACGGCAGGTACACCTCTATCTTGACCAGTGAAAACTGCATATAGCCATCCCCTTTCTTACCTGTAAAACGACGTATGGCGCGCCAACTCTTCACTTCAGTACAAAGATGGTGACACCCGCGTTAAGGCTGGCCTGTTTGCGGACGATGCGCCAATGGTGAAACTCGTCCCGCACCATCTTTTTGATGGCCGTGCCCCGGTGGTAGCCGTGCGCAACCTCCACCATCTGCACATCGGCGGGCAGGGCGTCCAGCGTTTCAAACAGGCGCACTTCCGCCTCCTCTACCGTCAGGCCGTGCAAATCCACGGCGGCCCAATGTTCCTCTCCGGCGGCCGGCTGAGGCGGCCGGGGCAACGAATGGCGCATGCCCTATACCTCCCTCGTCACGCGTTTTGCAGAACTCGCCATAAAGAATTTTCTGAAAATCTTTTAAACTCATCATACCACACGGCTGGTTTTTTCGAAAGGCGGCACCCGCGGCCATACCCACAGAAAGGAACCTCTGCTATGCACACACAACAAAAACCCCGGCGCCAGCTCAAGATCGTCCTGCTGTCTGTAGCCGCGCTGCTGGTGGCGGCCGTAGCGGCCTTTTTGATCTATGCTTCGGTGTACTACCCAGCCGACGAGGACGCCCTGGCCGCGCTGCCCGCCGGCATAACCCTGGCCGAGGGCGACGGCTACATCGCCTGCGCGCCTGCAAGCGGCGCGCCCACCGCCGGCTTCATCCTCTACCCCGGCGGCAAGGTGGACGCCCGCGCCTACCTGCCCTACCTTGCCGAGGTTGCGCAGCAGGGCTACCTGTGCGCGGTGGTGCAGGTACCGCTGCGGCTGGCCATGTTCGCGCCGGATGCCGCCAGCCGTGTGCGGGCCGCCTACCCGGATGTACGCTGCTGGGTGGTGGGCGGCCACAGCCTGGGCGGCGTTGTGGCCGCCGGCTACGCCGCCAAAAACCCGGTGGACGGCCTTGTATTGCTGGCGGCCTACCCCAGCGCCGACCTCTCGGAGGATACCGCCCTTTCGGTGCTCAGCATCACCGCCAGCCAGGACGAGGTGCTGAACTGGGACAACTACGAAAAAGCGAAAGACAAGCTGCCGCCGGCCACCCAATACACGCAGGTGGAGGGCGGCAACCACAGCGGATTTGGCGCCTACGGGCAGCAAAAAGGCGACGGCGTGGCGTCTATCTCCGCCGAGGAACAGCGCCGCGTCCTGGCCGACGCCACCGCCGCCTTCCTTGCGGAGTGCTGCAAAACGCAAGAGGCAGCGCAGGCCGCCTGACACCGATCCGCGGTACAATTTTGATACATGCACGGCGTATGATTGGCGGACAGTATCCAGGCACGCAAGCAGCTTGTGCCCGGCATGAGCACGAATGATAGGGTTTCAGTCTTGTTTACCTGAGCGGATATATTCAAACCCAGAACTAAAACCACCTGTCCGATATGAGTGGCCGGGTTTCGCCGTCCAGGCCCAAGAGTTCACGCTCGTGTGAACTCCTGAGAGCAGCAACAGCTTCGGGCGGAGGAGCACCGGCTTGTGTTGGACACGGCACAGATAAAGCAGTTCACCGGCCACACAGAACCCCCACACCACAGTCCAGGGAGGAAGCCGATGCAGCAAACCACCACGGCGGCACAAGCAGCCCCGGCGCAAGACGCCACCCGCCCCGCCCCAAGGCTGGAAGTGCAAAACCTGAGCAAGCGCTACCCGCTGCCCGGGCGGCGGCTGCACGGTGCCAAGGCCGACGGCCATCCCGCGCCTGCTTTTATCCGCGCGTTGGACAAGGTCAGCTTCACGCTGGGGCCGGGGCTGTACGGCCTTCTGGGGCCCAACGGCGCGGGCAAGAGCACACTGCTGGGCATCATCACCGGCACCCTGCCGGCAGACAGGGGCGCCGTTTTGTGGAACGGCCGCCCGGCCCAAAAACTGGGGCGGCGCTTCCGCGCGGCGCTTGGTTTCATGCCGCAGCAGCAGGGGTTGTATCCCGGCTTCACCGGGCGGCGGTTCCTGCGCTACCTCTGCGCGCTGAAAGAGATCCCCTCCGCGCAGGTGGCGGGCGAGGTGGAGCGCACAGCCGCCGCTGTGAATCTCGGCGCCCAGCTGGACAAGCGTCTCTCGGCCTATTCGGGCGGCATGAAGCAGCGGCTGCTGCTGGCCGCCGCGCTGCTGGGCGACCCGCAGCTGCTCGTGCTGGACGAGCCCACCGCCGGGCTGGACCCCAAGGAACGGGTGCGCCTGCGTCGCCTGCTGGCCGATATGGCAGACACGCGCATCATCCTGGTGGCCACCCACGTGGTAAGCGACGTGGAGAATGTGGCCGGTGGCATCCTGCTGCTGCGCGAAGGCAAACTGGCCGGCATGGCGCCGCCCGCAGAGCTTATTGAAACACACGCCCCCGGCGGCAGCCTTGAAGATGTGTACCTTGCCGTATTTGGCAGCGAGGACGAGCCATGAGACTGTTTGGCGCCGAATGCCGCAAGGTGTGGAGCCGCCGCACCTTCCTCATCCTGCTGGCGCTGATGGTGGGCGCAAACCTGCTGCTCTTGTGGATGGGCAGCCGCCCCTCCGGCCAGCAGTACGACCCGTCCGCCTACCGCAAGATGCAGGCCAGCCTGCGCGGCCTTTCGATGGACGAAAAGCAGGCGCTCATCTACGGCGCGTACGAAAAATCCGAAGCGATGATGCGCATCGAACAGATCTACGAGATGGCCGCCTGGGGCGACAAGGAATACACCCTTCAGCTGCGGCACCAGTATGCGGAACTGCTGGCCGAATACGAGCAGGCCTACCTTGCCGGAGACAAACCTTTCTACACGGGCAACCAGGCCCGCGAGTATGCCTTCCTCACAGAGGTCAAGAAGGAATTCGACGAGGCCGCCGGGTACGACGCCTATCTGGACGGCATCGCCAAAAAGGCGTCCCAACTGTCGGACATCTCCATCTTCGCGTCCACCGATGCCGCCGGCAACTACGACCAGGCCAGCATTGCCGCGGCAGCCGGGGCGTATGAGGGCATGCGCGGCATCGCCATCAACTACGCGCCCCAGAAGGGGCTTGTGACAGCGCTGGGCTTTGGCTTCAGCGATATCATCCTGCTGTTCGCGATGCTGGTGCTGGCCACGCTGCTGGTGGCCGACGAGCGCGAGAGCGGCATGCTGGCGCTTGTGCGCGGTACGCCGGCCGGCCGCTGGCGCACCGCGTTTGCAAAGCTGTTGGCACTGGCGGCAAGCCTGCTGGCCGTCGTGCTGCTCTTATACGCAAGCTCGCTGTTGCTCTGCCAGGGCACCTACGGCCTGGGCAGCCTGTGGCGCAGCATCCAGTCGGTGCCGGCACTGCTACACAGCACCCTGCGGCTGGACGTGTGGCAGTACCTGGGCCTGTTTTTGCTTGCCAAATGGGGGGCGGCTTTTGTGTGCGGCGCGTGGGTGATGCTGGCCGTGCTGGTGGCGCGCCAGCTGGCCGCCGGGTACGCGCTGGCGGTGGCACTGCCAGCAGCCAGCTATGCAGCCCGCGCCGCGGTGTCCGCCACCGGGCACTGGAATGTGCTGAAGTACGCGAACCTTGCCAGCCTCCTGCGTGTGGACGAAACGCTGGGGCGATACCTGAACCTCTACTGGTTCGGCCAGCCGCTGCCGCTGGCCCGGGTACAGGGGGCGGCTGCGCTGCTCTTGTTTGTCCTGTTCACGGGCGGGTTTGCGCTCGTGTTCGCAAAGGCCGCGCTGCCCGCGGCGCCAAAACGGCGGGGGGTGGCGCTCGCCGGGTCCGGGCGGCGCATGCGTGGCGGCACCACCGTGCTGCGGCAGGAGGGCTACAAGCTGCTGGTGTTGAACGGGGCGCTGGCCGTTTTGGTGGCGCTGGCCGGCTGGCAGGCGTACCAGTGCGCCACCGCGCAGAACTATGTCTCGCCCGAGGAGATCTATTACAAGCGCTACATGCAGCAGCTGGCCGGGCCGTACACCCGCCAGAAGTATGAATGGCTGCAGACCGAGAAGGCCCGCTTCGACCCGCTGGCCCAGCTGGACGCCCAGCTCTCTGCGGGACGCATCAGCGAGGCGCAGTATTGGAACGAGATGGGCCCCTATTACGCCTCCGGCCTGCCGATGGAATACGAGGTGTTCCAGAAGGTGGCGAAGCGGGTGGCCGCCGTGGCTGCCGCGCCGGGAGCCCAACTGGTGTACGACACCGGCTACGCCCAGCTGTTCGGCCTGGCGCCCGCCCAGATGCCCGCCGACGAAAACGCTGAAGCGGCCATGATGGCCTATTACGCAGACCCTGCCGCGCAAGAGGAAACAACAGGCGATACCCTTGGCCGGGCGGACCTTGCAGACGCGCTGTTGTGCGCGGCGGTGTGCGCGCTCTGCTTTGCCGGCCTGTTCGCCATGGAGCGCACCACCGGCATGGTGCGGGTGGGCGCGGCAACGCCGCTGGGCCGCCGGGCCACGGCGGGGCGCAAGCTGGCTGTGGCGGGTATGGCTGCGGCGTGTGTGGCGCTGCTCTCGCTGCTGCCGCGCTACTGGCTGGTAGCCGCCGACTACGGTTTTTCCGCGCCCTTTGCGCCGGCGTCCAGCCTGCCCGCCTATACCGAAGGGGGCGTGGGGATGCCCCTCTGCCTGCTGATGGCCCTTGCCGTGCGGTCCCGGCTGGCCGCTTGTCTCGTCTTGGGGGGGGTGTGTCTCGTCCTTTCGCACGGCACGGGCAGCGCCTTCCTCTCGCTGCTTGGCGCGGGCATCCTGTTCTGCCTGCCGCCCGGCCTTGCACTGCTGGGCGTCTCCTGGACGGCCTTTTGGGGCGTTTATCCGCTGTTCCACTTCGCCGCTCTGTTCACTACGGCAGGCGGCGCCGTGGCCGCCTTCTTCTACCTGGCCGCCGCCTGTGCAGGGGCGGCGCTATGCGCGCGATATCTGCTGCGGCGGTATGGCCGGGAGGGTGCATAACAGGGTCAAAAACCAAACCCATTCTGCCCGATATAAGCGGCCGGTGTTTTGAAGTTCAGCTCGCGCTGGAGAAGCGACAACTCTGAACGGAGGAACACGGCCATTTGTGTCGGGCACAGAATATGCCCTCCCGCACCGCCCATGACAGCTTCCGCCTGATGTGTTAAAATAGGCCCAAACTCCATTCCTGCATTCCCCCACAAAAGGAGGACGCGAGCGTGTCCCAGCGGCAGTTTCCCAAGATCGAGCACATCGGCTACCTGGTGGCCGACCTGGACGCATCGGTGCGCGCGTATGAAGCCTTCTATGGCGTGGCCGATTTTGCGCTGTACGAATATGCCCCGGACGAAGCCTGGGAGCGGGGCAATCCCCTGCCCCCCTTCGGCCTGCGCATCGCGAAGGGCACCACCAGCCACGGCCTTGCCATGGAGATCGTCTGCCCCGGATGGGGCGACTCCCCCCACAAGCGCCAGCTGCAAACCGAGGGCCCCGGCATGCATCACATCGCCTACAAGGTGGACGACTACGAAGAATGGAAGGCCTACCTACACGGCGAACTGGGCCTGCCCATCCTGTACGAGGGCGTGGCGCGGGACGAGGTGCGCGGCGTACGCGAGAGCTTCTATGTACGCATCCCCGGTATTGCCGAGATGGTGGAGATCACCCGTCACACCCTGTAACGCCTGCTTGGCCAACTTGTCCCTCCACCCTTGACAGCACCCCGCCCGTTCTGATAGGATACTTCGGGGTATCCCAAAATCAATACACTGCGGTACTATTCGCTGTAAAAAGGGATGGAGAGAGATCATGCCAGAAAAAACACACGTAGACCCGTCCGCCCTGGGGCTTTTCGGCCTTGCCATGGTCACATTGGTGGCCAGCAGCCAGAAGCTGGGGCTCACAAGCGGCCTTGCCTGGATACTGCCCTGGGCCATCTTCCTGGGCGCCATCGCCCAGCTCATCGCCGGCATTTTGGACTACAAGAAGAAGAACGTGTTCGGCGCCACGGCCTTCTGCGCCTACGGCCTGTTCTGGCTGGGCATGGCGTTGTCCTGGCTCATCAACCTGGGCGCACTGGGCAGTGTGCTGAAAGAGAATGTGGATCCGCACCAGATCGGTTTTGCCTTCGTCGGCTACCTCATCCTCACGCTCTTCCTCACCGTGGGCGCCACCACCACCAACAAGGTGCTCTTCCTCATCTTTTTCTGCATCGACCTTCTGTTCATCGGCCTGTCAGTAAGCACCTTTGTGGCCGAGGGCCCGCTGCACGAAGGCTTCCACATGCTGGCCGCCTTTGCGGAGCTTGCCATCGCGCTGCTTTCCTTCTATGGCAGCGGCGCCAATGTGCTTAACAACCACTTTGGCCGCCCGGTGCTGCCCATCGGTGCGCCGTTCGGCCCGTTTGCCAAAAAGGGCGAAGCCGCCGCGCATTGAGGACGTCACGCATACGAACGCGAAAAAACAGCCCCGTATCCCATGCGGATACCGGGGCTGTTTCTTTTTTATCGCTTGCAGGGGCCTGCGCACATATCCGGGCCCCGGCCTTGTAAAAAGCGGAGCCGGGCTATACAATAAGAGCAGGGCACGCCAATTACACCGCAACACCCGAGAGGATGTACAGTTCCGCTTCGTCTACCATCACGTCGAAGCGGAAGTTCGCCCCCAGCCGGGAAGCCTCTTCCGCGGGCGGGCCCAGCCGGTCGGACACGTCGCGTGCGCTGCCCGCGTGCACGCCGTTGATGGCGTCTCGGCCCATGCCGTGCGCGATGAGCAGCCGCCCGCCCGGGCGCAGAAGGGTGTGCATCTGCCAGCCAAAACGCGCCTTGTCCTCGAAGTGGGGGTAGGCGTTGTACACAAGGGCCAGGTCATACCCGCCTCTGCCCAGCTCGAACAGGTCGCGCACCTCGATAAGTAACTTCGGGTCACTGTGTTTCGCCTGCGCCTGCGCCACCATGGCGGGCGAGAGGTCCACAGCGTGCAGGTGGCCCACCCCTCGCTCCAGCAGGTAGGGTAGCATCACGCCGGTGCCGCTGCCCACGTCCAACACGGCCGCGCCCAACAGCGGCGCCGCCACCGCCAGGATGGCCGCCGCCTTTTCAGGTGTGCAGCGCGGTTTTTCATCCCAGGTGGGGGCCAGCTTGTCGAAATACGCCCGTGTCTGCCCAATGTCTGCTGTCTGCATGGCGCGCATTCAGGCGTCGGCCGGCTTCAGCCGGCGGACCGGTTTTTCCACAAGGTGGGCCCGCTGAAGCGCCATCACGATGAGTGGCACAAAGATAATCTGGATGATGATGCCGGGCAGCGCCACAACAAACGACTCTGTCAGGAACGCAACCAGCCCGTACGGCTTGTTCGCCATGCCCAGCAGCACAGCGCTTGCGATGCCTTTCACCACGCGGCCGGCCAGCATGCTGCCCACCAGCGAGACGTAGATGTTCAGCCCAAGACGCCGGTACAAAAGGCCACACATGAGGCCGTATGCGCACAGCTCCAACGACATGGACAGCCCCGTGGGGAAGATGGGCGGCATGCCGGTGACGGCCGAGGACAGCAGCGGCAGGATGATCCCACACGCCGCGCCGTATGGCATACCGCACACAAGGCCGCACAGCAACACCGGGATGTGCATGGGCAGCATCACCGTGCCCGCGCCAAACATGTGGAAAAAGGTGGGCAGAAGCAGCCCCAGGCCAATGAGCAGGCCTGTGATGACGATCTTCTTTACTTCGGTTTTCATAATAGGATCCCCCTCCAGTGGGCGCCGGCCCGGCGTCCCAAGTGTGCTTTCATTATAAGCAGGGCCGCGCCGCCCCGCAAGCCGGGCGGGGGGATATGCGTCTTGTATGCTATTGTCATACGGCCTGACTTTTCACCGTACAACGTCACAAGCCCTGTGCGTCGAACAACAGTGAGCGCGCAGACCGGCCCTTCCTCCATTCGACGAAAAATCTCGCCTGCACCTCCTATACTGAAAGCAAGAAGCAGGGGCCTGCGCGCCCCGCACAAGGAGGGACGACCGATGAAAGGACCAACATCACACGATCCCGCCCCCCGGCGGGAAATCTGGCTGGCCGGCGGCTGTTTTTGGGGTACCGAACAGTACCTCGACACCATCCCCGGCGTGTTGCACACAGACGTGGGCTACGCCAACGGCAGCACGGAGAACCCCACCTACCGCGAGGTGTGCACCCAAAACACTGGCCACGCCGAAACCGTGCACGTCGTGTACGACCCGCTCGTACTACCGCTGCCCTTCCTGCTGCGGCTGTACTTCGACTCTATCGATCCCGTGGCCAAGGACCACCAGGGCGGGGACTTCGGTCCCCAGTACCGCACCGGCATCTATTACTCGGATGAAGACGACCTGCCCGTCATCCGGGCCGAGATGGACCGCCTGCAGCAAACACTGCCCCACCCTATTGCCGTGGAGGTGGCGCCGCTGCAAAACTACACCCCAGCCGAGGAGGAGCACCAGGCTTACCTGAAAAAGCACCCCGGCGGCTACTGCCACATCCCTCCGGCGCTTCTGCAACAGGCGGCCGCTGCCCGGGCGTATCCCAAGCCCAGCGACCAGGCACTGCGCCAGGCGCTCACGCCGCTGCAGTACGACGTTACCCAGAACGCCGCCACGGAGCCGCCCTTCCAGAATGAATACGACGCCGAGTTCCGCCCCGGCATTTATTTGGATGTGACAAGCGGCGAGCCGCTGTTCGTCTCGGCGGCCAAGTTCCAATCCGGTTGCGGGTGGCCGGCCTTCTCGCGCCCCATTGCCGACACGCTGGTAGCCGAGCAGACCGACCGCAGCCACGGCATGGTGCGCACCGAGGTGCGCGCATCCCACAGCGGGGCCCACCTAGGGCATGTCTTCAACGACGGGCCGGCGGAGGACGGCGGCCTGCGCTACTGCATCAACAGCGCCGCGCTGCGTTTTGTGCCTGAAGGGCAAATGGAGCAGGAGGGCTACGGATACCTGCTGCCGCTGGTGCGGGAGAACGCGGCCAAGCAGGACGGAAAGCAGGGCTGACGCCACCCCTGTTTGTCGGCTGTTTCCATCGCGGCCTGCCCTTTTGCTGTTCTATTTTGTCGCTGGTTTTGAGCTGTTTATGCATTTTATTAAAATATGTGATTATCATTTTTGTTATTGCTCCTGTTTCAATACATTTTTCAACACCTATTTTTCATTTTTCCAAAAATTTTCGCACCATTCACAAAACATTCTGGGAGGCCAACAAATCCATGGTTAAAAATGTGCTTGTTCTCGTTGTCGGCATCATCGTACTGGTGGCCTTGTTCAGTCTTGCGTGGTTCATTGCCGGCTTCCTGATCCGCCTGATCCTTGCGCTTGCCATCCTTGCACTG
>JAVBQQ010000059.1:0-54098 GCA_031548875.1 Oscillospiraceae bacterium | reverse complement strand
CAGGTCGTAGTTCACCACGTGGCTCAGCTCCCGGATGTCCAGCCCGCGGGCGGCGATGTCGGTGGCGACCAGCACCCCCACCTCGCCGCTTTTGAAGCGGGCCAGTGCGCTTTGGCGGGCATTCTGGCTCTTGTTGCCGTGGATGGCCGCGGCGGCGATGCCCTCACGGGAAAGCTCGCGCACCACGCGGTCGGCCCCGTGTTTGGTGCGGGTGAACACGAGGGCGCTGGCCACCTCCGGCTGGCGCAACAGGTGGGCCAGCAGGTGCTTTTTGCCCGCCTTGTCCACCCGGAACAGGTGCTGTTCGATAGCCTCCACGGTGGTGGAGGCGGGGGTGACGAAGACCTTGGCGGGGTCGTGCAGCAACGTGCCGGCCAGCTGTACGATCTCGGGCGGCATGGTGGCCGAGAAGAAGAGCGTCTGCCGCTTTTGGGGCAGCTGGCGGATTACCTTGCGCACGTCGTTGATAAAGCCCATGTCCAGCATGCGGTCGGCCTCGTCCAGCACAAAGATCTCCAGCTTTTCGAGGTGGATGTACCCCTGGCCGATCAGGTCGTTCAACCGGCCGGGCGTGGCCGCCAGGATGTCCACGCCGCGCTTTAGCTGTTCCACCTGGGGCCCCTGGCCCACGCCGCCAAAGATGACCGCGCAGCGCAGGGCGGGGCTTTGGTGCTTGCCGTAGGCCACGAAGCTCTCGTAGATCTGCAGGGCCAGCTCACGCGTGGGGGTGAGCACAAGTGCCCGGATGGGGCGCCCCCCCTGCACCGGCCGGCCGTGCAGCAGCTGCAGCATGGGCAGCGCAAAGGCCGCCGTTTTGCCGGTGCCCGTTTGGGCGCAACCCAAGAGATCCCGCCCGGCAAGCACCGGCGGGATGGCTTTCTTTTGGATGGGGCTGGGGTGGCTGTAGCCTACGTCGGCCACGGCGCGCAGCAGGGGTTTTTCGAGGTTCAGGTCAGTAAAATGTGTCAAAATAGTAAAGTTCAGTCCGTTTCTATGTCGGGCGCAAAACGCCGGATTTTTTGCTGGTACAATGATAGCACACATCGGCCCAAATGTAAAAAGGTTTGGCCGGGGGAGGGGCATGCCATGCGCGGTGTTGCCATGGGAGGGCGGGCGGCAGGGAGCGGCCCGGCGCCCGCCTACTGCCCGCGCAGCAGCCGGCGGATCACGCTGTCCTCCCGCAGGAGGCGCGGGTGGTCGGGGATGTCCGCCAGTGTGTGTGCGTCGGACGAGGTGAGGATCTCTGCCCCCGCGGGCAGGCGGCCGCTCTCCAACAGGGGGGCCAGCGTATGCTCCGGCCGCCGCAGCTCGAATGCTTCGAAGGCGAGCTCGCCGGGCACGAACCCCAGCTGGCTGAGGATGGAAAAGCTGTCCCTGTCCACATGGGCGGGCACGGCAAGGCCGCCCAAACTCTCGCACAGGGCCTTTGCCTCCGCCAGACTGAGCGCGCAGGCGGCGGTGAGCAGCTTTGGCGGTTGCGCTCGCACCCGGTCGTCCTCGTCCACCACCAGCTGCGCCCCCCAGATGGCGGGGTCGCAGGGGATGTCGGGTAGGGCCTCATACACCTGCCGGCCCATCTCGAGGGCGTCCTGCAGGCGGGCAAAATAGCACAGCAGGTGCACCTCTTCGGCGGTGTTCAGCTCAAGGCCGGGCAGCAGGCGCACACCGTAGGCCGCGCAGGCGGCCTGCGCGGCGGGCAGGTTCTGGGCGCTGTTGTGGTCGGTCACAGCGATCAGGTCGATGCCCGCCAGCTTTGCGAAGCCGGCAATGCTGGCGGGGGTCATGTCGTCGTCGGCGCAGGGCGACAGGCAGGAATGGATGTGCAGGTCATAGGTCACGCCCGGGCCCCCCTTGCTTGGGCAAATGCGGATATAAACGCATAACATTTCCGAAACACTTAATGGAAAATGCAAAAACACTAAATAGTAGACATAAAGTATGCGCGTTGCGGGCGAGACGCTGTAGAAGGGCGTGGATGGGACAATCACGTCGCATTCAGCCCAGGCCGTACAACCCGGCCGCCCGCGCGATGGCAAGCCCGGCGTCGAAGGCGGGCAACGGGGTGCGCGCCACACAGATGCCGTGCTCGTCGGCTTTTTGGGCGGCGTCGTCGGCCAGGGCGGCGCCCTCGCACAGCACGATGGCGGCCACGTCGGCCAGTTCGGCCACGGCCACGGCGTTCACGTTGCCCATCACCGTACACCAAGCGCCGCCCGCCGGGGCGCGGGCCATGGCCCAGCTAAGCAGGTCGGCGCAATAGACGCGCTCCAGGGCCCGTTCGCCTGCGGGCACCACGATCTCGAATCCATCCATGCGGGCAAGGTCGTTCGTCGTCATGGGGGCCTCCTTTTTGGGTTATGGGTTGATGAACCGGATGGACTGGGCGCTCTCGTCGAAAGCATCCAGCCAACTGCCGTCACCGGTGGAATCATAGAGAATACACATAAAATGACCGCCATCACTAAGATAATAATAGTAATATGCTTTGTAACACTGAATGTTATCTCTTGAAAAAACATAAGAAAGCAGGATGCGCGCAGTGGGAACCCCTTGAATGTCCACCATCTCAGCAGAAAGTAGCTTGGCGTCTGTCATCAGGTCAGATTCTTTTATTTCGCTTAGAAATTCCTCGCCGACCCTTGCAACCTGCTCTTGGGCGGGTGCTTGTGCTTCTTCAGCAGGTATGCCCTCTCCGGCGGCGTAAGAAGTATCGATGCGCGAAACATCGTTCGGCAAAGAAGATGTATAAGACGGATCAGAGTCGCCATAGGTATGCTCTACGAAACCTTCGGGTGAGGTGTATTCGACCCGGATGACGGCGTTGGAGGATGTTTCATTGTGCGTTTCGATTCCGCCTGTGCAGGCAGCCAGAGCGGCAGTTAGCTGGATGAAAAAAAGATGGCGGTGAGTTTGAAAAATATTTTTTTCAAAAGGGGGGCCTCCGGTATTTTGGGATTACTGGGGAATGAAAGTTCCAGACAGCGTTTCGGGAAGAATGTGGATGCATTCTTCATGGTCGCTATCGCACAGGGCGACAAGGCAAAAAAGGCGGTGTGGCGGCCCGGTTAGCGCACTGAACCGTCCGAATCCAGCCCGATGGCGCTCAGAACCGCCTCCATGCGGCGGCGCAGCAGTACCACGCACTCGTTCAGCGAGGCGTTGCCCCGCACCACGTCCTCCGCGAAGGTCTGGCAGGTGGGTGCGCCACAGCTGCCGCAGTCCAAGTCGGGCAATTTTTGCAATATTTCTTCCAGTTCTGCGTACCGTTTAAAACTTTCTTGCGGCGTACTGCCCAATTGCATCACAGGGGCGTATTCGAGGTGTGTGTCCCACAGCATCTCTGGCGGCACGCCGGGCGGCAGCTCGTTGCGCGCCTGGGGCATGGGGCCGATCATCTTCTTGATCTTGGCCTTGGCGATGTACGGGTTCTCCACCTGCAGCACGCCGCCCACGCAGCCGCCGGGGCAGGCGTTCAGCTCCACGAACGAGAGCCCGCTGTAGCGCTCGTCTTCGATATTCTCCAGCACCTTGATGACGTTCTCGATACCGTCGGCGGCCAGGTAAGAATCGGTGATGTCCAGGCCGGCCACCTCCCCGCCCGACTCGCCCCATCCGAAGCCCACGCGGCCGCTCTGGGGATAGGGGGACTGCTCGCTCTCACGCATGTGGGGCAGCAGTGCCATGTACACATCTTTTACGGCCACGGCGGCGTCGATGGCGCTCTCCTTGGTGCCGATGGGCATGCGGATGGCCGTCATCTTGGCGGGGCAGGGCGTGAGGAAGATACAGCCCACGTCCCCCGCGGCATGCCCGGCCTCCACCGCCTGCTTGCGGGCCATGCGGGCGGCCAGTTCCACCGGAGCCAGCAGCGGCAGCACCCGGTCGATCAGCTCGGGAAAGCGCACCCGGATGAGCCGCTCCACGGCGGGGCAGGCCGACGAGATGACCGGGTGCTCCATGCGGCCCTCGTTCAGCACGCGGCGGGTGGCGGCGCTTACCAGTTCGGCGGCGCGGCCCACCTCGAACACATCGGCAAAGCCCAGCTTCAAAAGGGCCTCGTTCACAATGGCAGGCTCCTGCAGGTTGTTGAACTGGGCGTAAAAGCTAGGCGGCACCAGCGCCACCGGATAGGCGTAGTCCCCGATGACCGAGAGCGGGTCGGAGATGGCCACCTTCGCATGGTGGGGGCAGATGCGGATGCACTCGCCGCAGTCGATGCACAGGTCGGAGATGATGGAAGCCTTGCCGTCCCGCACGCGGATGGCCCGCGTGGGGCAGCGCTTGATGCAGTTGATGCACCCTTTGCATTTGTCGCGGTCAAGTGTAACGGAATGGAAAAACTCTCCCATTTTAAACCCTCTTTGATGCGTATTCTGCATCTATTTCACATTCACCTGCATCTGGATGTGGGTGCCCTTGCCCACCTCGGACTCGAGGGCGAATGCGTCGGTGTGCTTTTTCATGTTGGCAAGGCCCATACCGGCGCCAAAGCCCAGCTCGCGCACCTTACTGGACGCGGTGGAGTACCCCTCCCGCATGGCCAGTTCGATGTCCGGGATGCCGGGACCCTCGTCGGCCAGGTCCATCTGGATCTGCTCGGGCGAGACCACCACGTCGATGCGGCCGCCGCCCGCGTGGATGACGAGGTTGATCTCCCCCTCGTACAGGGCGATGGCCGCCCGGCGCACCACGTCGCTGGGCATGCCCAGCGCTTTCAGCCGTTTTTTCAGGTCGGTGCTGGCCTCGCCAGCGCTCTGAAAGTCGTTGCCATCTATCTCGTAATGCAGCTGTATTTCAGACATATCGCATAGGTTTCCTTTAAATTATGTTGATGCCGCCTCAGCAGACCGGGTTGCCACCGCGCAGGCCGCGCGCATACAGCATGCCACAGGACATGTACATGGTGCAGGGCGTGCTGAACACGGCGATGTCCATCTCGCGGGCCAACTCGAGGGTGGCCTCGTCGGGGCGCTTGCCGCGCACGAACACGATGCACACCATGTCCATCATACCGGCCGTGCGCACCGTTTGTGGGTTGGTGAGCCCGGTGAGCAACACGGCCTGGTTTTTCACGAAGGCAAGTACGTCGCTCATCATGTCGCTGCCGCAGGCGCTGTTCACATCGCGGTCGAGGTCGGCGCTTGGCGTAAGGCTTTCGGCGTTCAGGATCTCTGCGATCTCCCAGATCTTCATGCGTTACCTCCATAAGGTAAAGGAATATGAATCCTGTGCGGTTTTGCGCGTTTTGGCACGCATCACTACGGGGTCGGCGGCACTTGAAAGCCGGAAAGGCTTTCGGCGCGCCACCTTCGTGCATTGTTACGCGCCAAAACGACGCCAAATGCGAAGACCGGCAACGCGGGGAAATGGGGCGCCACCGGCGCATGGCATTCGCGTCCCTTTGCCTGAAAGGAATAGGCGCGTTTTCCATTCCCATTATACTCCATTGGCGACAACTCGTAAAGCAACGCAGAAAAATTCAAATAACTATCATAATTTAATGTTATATTGTAAATGTAGCCATTGTGATTGTTGTTTTGACGCAAGGTAATCTTTTCTTGACAACAAGGCTTGCTGGTTTTACAATGGTAACGTGGCATAGTATGCACGGGCAACAGGGATGTATCCTTGCTGTATACCCCCATAATCCTCTAAACAGGCACGCACTTGTGCCGCTGGGCGGTTCTTGCCAAACGTGCATTCCAGGCCGCCCGACGGGGCGCTGCCAGAGCTGCTATACAGGCTTCTGGGCCCTGTCGTAACCCCATTTCCATTATTACGTGTTGTTGTTCCTACAGGCACGATCCCTAAAGTACGCGCTCGAAAAGTACGATCCCCTATCCCATTACCCCATCTATATTTTAAGGAGTTGACCCAATTGCTGCCAGTATGGATTACCATCGTGGTGGCAGTCGTGGCAGTTGTAGCTGTATTTCTTGCTTTCCGCGCCGGAGCGGTGTACCGCCGGCGCGTGGCAGAGCATGCCGTGGGTTCCGCAGAGGAAGAAGCTAAGAAGATTGTCAACGATGCCATCAAGAACGCCGAACAAAAGCTGAAAGAGACGGCCGTGGAGGCCAAGGACCAAGCCTACCAGCTCAAGCAGGAGGCGGAGAAAGAGATCAAGGAGCGCCGCGCCGAGGTGACCCGCCAGGAGCGCCGCATCGACCAGAAAGAAGAGGCCATCGACAAGAAGACCGAGACCATCGAGCGCAAGGAAGAGGACCTGCGCAAGAAGGAAGAGTTGGCCGAGGCGAAGCTTAACGAGATCGACCAGATGAAGGAGCGTGAGCTGGCGAAGCTGGAGAGCATTGCCAACCTGACGCAGGACGACGCCAAGAAGCAGCTTCTGGCCAAGGTGGACGAGGGGCTTACCCATGAGAAGGCCCTGCGTATCTCGAGCTTTGAGACGAATGTGAAGGACAACGCGGACGATATTGCCCGCGAGTTGATCAGCCAGGCCATTGCGCGTTGCGCGGCCGACCATTCCAGCGAGGCCACCGTGAGCGTGGTGGCCCTGCCCAGCGACGAGATGAAGGGCCGCATCATCGGCCGCGAGGGGCGCAACATCCGCGCGCTGGAGACGGCAACCGGCGTCGATCTCATCATCGACGACACGCCCGAAGCGATCACCCTTTCCAGCTTTGACCCGGTGCGCCGCGAGGTGGCCCGACAGACGCTGGAAAAGCTGATTACCGACGGCCGCATCCACCCTGCCCGCATCGAGGAGACGGTGGAGAAATGCCGGCGCGACCTGGAACTCGTGATGAAACGCGAGGGCGAAAAGGCCGTAATGGAAGCCGGCGTGCACAGCGTGCACCCGGACATCGTGAAGCTTTTGGGCCGCCTGCGTTACCGCACAAGCTATGGCCAGAACGTGCTGAACCATTCGCTGGAGGTGGCGCACCTGTCGGGCATCATGGCCGCCGAGCTGGGCATGAATGTGGCCCAGGCAAAGCGCGCCGGTCTCTTGCACGACATCGGCAAGGCGCTGGACCACGAGATCGAAGGCAGCCATGTGCAGATTGGCGTGGAGATCGCCAAGAAGTACAAGGAGAGCACGGCGGTCATCCACGCCATCGAGGCGCACCACGGCGACGTGGAGCCCAAGACGGCGCTGGCCTTCCTCGTCACGGCGGCCGACGCCATCAGCGCTGCGCGTCCCGGCGCCCGGCGCGAGAATCTGGAGAGCTACATCAAGCGCCTGGAGAGCCTGGAAGAGATCGCCAACGGCTTCGCCGGCGTGGAGACCAGCTATGCCATCCAGGCGGGCCGCGAGGTGCGCATCCTGGTGAAGCCGGAGCAGATCAGCGACGATGGGCTGGTACTGCTGGCGCACGACATCAGCCAGAAGATCGAGAACGACCTAGATTACCCCGGCCAGATCAAGATCAATGTGGTGCGCGAGAGCCGCGCTATCGATTACGCGAAGTGACCTATCAGACCTGCGTCGGGTACCCGGAGAGGTACCCGGCGCTTTGTGCTGCATTGGCGCCATTGGGCCCGCCAGTTTACGCAAAGTAACGATTGAAAAGCGTCCCGCATGGGGCGCGCGGCAGAGAGGGGCAAACCAGAGATGAACATCCTGTGCGTCGGCGACGTTGTGGGGCAGGCGGGGCTCGCCTGCCTGTGCGAAGCATTGCCCGGCTTAAAGCAGGGCACCGGCGCCCACCTTGTGGTGGTGAACGGCGAGAACAGCGACAAGTCCGGCGTGGGCCTCGGCCGCGCCGAGGCGGAGACGATCCTGCAGTACGCGGATGTCGTCACCACCGGCAACCACTGCTTCCGCAAGGCGGGGCCGGCGCTGTACGACGAGATGGAGACGGTGCTGCACCCGGCCAACTTCCCCTACACCGAGGACGCCGCCGGCTGCTGTGTGGTGGACACCGGCCGCCTGGGCAGCGTGTGCGTCATCAACCTGCTGGGCGTGGCCTTCCTCGAGCCCATCGACAGCCCTTTCACGCGGGCGGACGAGCTGCTTGCAAAGACGGGGGCGAAGTTCACCATCGTTGACTTCCACGCCGAATCCACGGCTGAAAAGAAGGCGCTGGCCTTCTATCTGGACGGACGGGTAAGCGCCCTGTTTGGCACGCACACCCACGTGCAGACAGCCGACGAGCAGGTGCTGCCTAAAGGCACCGGCTTCATCACAGACGTGGGGATGACCGGCCCGTCGGTGAGCGTGCTGGGCGCCGCGCCCCACCTGGCTGTGAAGAAGCAGCGGGAGCACGTGCCCGTTCGCTTCGAGGTGGCCGACGGCCCCTCCCACCTGAACGCCGTGCTGTTTGAACTGGACGACGCCACCGGTCTCTGCCGCAAGGTCACCCGCATCAACAGGGAGGCGGGTGCGCCGCCCTAGCATTGTCTTTCAGTAATGTTTTCGCATAAAAACACATCGAACATCTGAAAGGAATGCAAAAAACAATGACAACAAAACAACAGATACAGCGCCGGCGCACCTTTGCGATCATAAGCCACCCGGACGCCGGCAAAACCACGTTGACCGAAAAACTGCTGCTGTACGGCGGCGCAATCAACCAGGCGGGCAGCGTGAAGGGCAAGAAGAACGCCCGCCACGCCGTGAGCGACTGGATGGAGATCGAGAAGCAGCGCGGTATCAGCGTCACCTCCAGCGTCCTGCAGTTCGAATACGACGGCCGCTGCGTGAACATTCTGGACACGCCGGGGCATGAGGACTTCTCCGAGGACACCTACCGCACGCTGATGGCCGCCGACGCGGCCGTGATGGTGCTGGACGCCGCCAAGGGCGTGGAGACGCAGACCAAGAAGCTGTTCAAGGTGTGCGTGCTGCGGCACATCCCCATCTTCACCTTCATCAACAAGATGGACCGCGAGGCAAGGGCCCCGCTGGATCTGCTGGCCGACATTGAAGAGGTGCTGGGCATTGAAACCTGCGCCATGAACTGGCCCATCGGCAGCGGCAAGGCCTTCCAGGGCATCTACGACCGCGCGGACGAGGAGATACTGGTGTTCGAGCCGGTGCTGCACGGCGCCACCCAGGTGCAGGCACACAAGGCAAAGCTGGGCGATGCGGCGTTGGACGCGCTCATCGGCTCGGCGGCCCACACCGCGCTGGCCGAGGACATCCAGCTGCTGGACGAGGCGGGCACCCCCTTTGACGAGGAGGCCGTGCAGGCAGGGCTGCAAACGCCCGTCTTCTTCGGCTCGGCGCTTACCAACTTCGGGGTGGAGCCCTTCCTGCACGCATTTTTGCGGTTGGCCCCGCCCCCGCTGCCCCGCCAGTCTTCGTCCGGCCCGGTGGACCCGTCCTCCGAGCCGTTTTCCGCCTTCGTGTTCAAGATCCAGGCCAACATGAACAAGTCCCACCGGGATCGCATCGCCTTTCTGCGCATCTGCTCGGGCCGGTTCGAGAAGGGCATGGACGCCGTGTGCGAGCGACAGGGCCCAAATGCCGCCGAGGCGAAGGAGGTGCGGCTGTCCCAACCGCAGCAGATGATGGCCGAGGAGCGCGAGATCGTGGACGAGGCCTACGCCGGCGACATCCTGGGCGTGTTCGACCCCGGGGTCTTCTCCATCGGCGACACGCTGCACACCCGGCGGGAGCCGTTCGCCTTCGCCGGCATCCCCACCTTCGCGCCCGAGCATTTTGCGCTGGTGCGCCAGAAGGATACTATGAAGCGCAAGCAGTTCGTCAAAGGCATGGAGCAGATCGCCCAGGAGGGAGCCATCCAGATCTTCCGTGCGCCGGGCGGCGGCATGGAAGAGGTGATCGTGGGCGCCGTGGGCGTTCTGCAGTTCGAGGTACTGGAATACCGCCTGAAAAACGAGTATGGCGTGGACATCCACCTGCAAAAGCTGCCCTACCAGCACATCCGCTGGATACTGGCCTGCGGGGGCGAGCTTACCTCCCTGGACCTGACCAGCGACTCCAAGCGGGTGGAGGACCTGGACGGCAATCCCCTGCTTCTCTTCACCAGCTTCTGGAACATTGGCTGGGCGGAGGAACACAACGAGGGGCTTGTGCTGTCCGAGTTTGGCAACATGACACAAACTGCCTGATTTCCCGTTGCTTTGTACTGCGCGGAGTGTTAGGATAAAAACAGACGCTTCGGCGCCTGCCCTTTGATATGACTGGAAAATGGGGGGATTTTCCTTTTGAAACGGATGCTTTTTATCTTCAACCCCGCCACGGGCGGCGTGCGCCTGAAAAACCACCTGATGGAGATCCTCTGCCTGTATGGACACGCAGGGTATAAGCTGGTTGTGCTGCCCACGAGCGGCCCCGGCGACGCGAAGCGCGCCGCGTCCAAAGCCGACGGGTGCGATATCGTGGTGTGCTGCGGAGGCGACGGCACCTTGAACGAGACGGTGGAGGGGCTGCTGAAGTGCAAAAACCCGCCCCGCTTGGGCTACATCCCCTGTGGCACCACAAATGACTTCGCCTCTGCCCACGGGCTGCCCAAGAACAACCTGATGGCCGCCGCCAAGCGCGTTTTGCACCCGAAGGAGATCTTTCATAGCGACGTGGGCCTGTTCAACGACCGCATCTTCACCTATGTGGCAGCGTTCGGCGCGTTTTCGGACGTCTCGTTCACCACCCGCCAGTCGGCCAAGAACGTGATGGGCTATTTTGCCTACCTGCTGGAGGCGTTGGGCAAGCTGCCCGGGCTGCAGCCGGTGAAGCTGCGGGTGGAGAGCGAGGGCAAGTCGCTGGAGGGGGAGTTCCTGCTGGGCATGGTGAGCAACTCGTCGGCGGTGGCCGGCATCACCTACCCGCCCGAGGCCGAGGTGCGCATGGACGACGGCAGCTTCGAGATGCTGCTTGTGCGCCAGCCGCAGAACATCCTGGACATGGGCGAGCTCTCCGGCGCGCTGGTGACAAAGAATCTGGACGCCCCCGGCGTGACGCTGATGCGCGTGCAGGACATCAAGGTCATCACACCCAAGCCTATCGTGTGGTCGCTGGACGGCGAGAACGGCGGCGAACACGAAGAGGCGCACATTCGCGTGCAGAACAAGGCCATCGAGATCTGCATCTGATTGGTGGAAGGCGCCGCCGACAAAACAGGCGGTTATCGCACAACATTGCTTACATAGTGCGCAAAAGGATCATATATGGCGCAATGTTTGGTCATCCAACGAGGGGGACAGAGTGTGGCACTGTTCGGCAGGAATTACAATAAACCGGGTCCCGGCGTGCCCAAGAACGCCCCGCGCAAGCGCGGGCCGGCCCGCTTTTTCGAGATACTGGGCCGCGACTTCGGCAGCTTGCTGAAGCTGAACTGGTTGTTTGCCCTATGCGCCCTGCCGGCCGAGGCGCTGTTTGTGTTTGCGCTGGCAAGCCAGGCGCTGGGCTATGCCGTCCCCTTTTACGTGGGGATGGTGCTGGCCGTGCTGGCCGGGGGGCTCATCGGCCCGGCCTACACGACCGGTTGCGCGCTCATCCTGAAGATGCTGCGCGACGACCCCGGCTTTTTCTGGCACGACTATAAGCGCATATGGCGGGAAAATTTCCGATCCACCGTCCTACCTGGCATATTGTATACGCTGGTGGCCGCCATCCAGCTGTACGTGTTCTACCACTATGGCACCGGCGGCCTGCAGATGGGGTTTGGCATGCTGCTCGTTTATGTGGTGGGCATCTTCCTGCTGGCGGTGGCCGCGCCGTACTATTTTGCACAGGCCGCCAGCATTCACCTGTCCCCCGGCAAGCTGTTCAAGAACAGCTTCCTGCTGGCGTTTGGTTTTTTGCCGCGCAGCCTGATGGGCGCCCTGCTGGGCACCGGCCTTGTGGTAGTGCAGCTTTTGTTCCTGCCGATTTCGCTGGTGGCCACAGTGTTCGTGGGGTACGCCATCCCCTGCCTGTTGAACATGATGTGGATCTGGCCGCCGCTGGACAAGAGTTTCCATATCGAGGAGACATTGAAAAAGCGGCAGCAAGCGCAGTATGAGAATGATGATGCGTGAAAATAAAGAAAAACCTGCACGGATGCGAGCTGTGCGGGGGGAGGTCTTTGGATGAAGATGTGGGCCGGACGGTTCGAGAAAGAACTGGATGCCGCGGTGAACGATTTTAACTCTTCTCTCCCGTTTGACCAGGTGTTCTTCCGCGAGGACGTTGCCGGTTCGCTGGCCCATGCGGGCATGCTGGCCGCCTGCGGCATCATCACCGCGGCCGATGCGGACGCCATTGCCGGGGGGTTGTGCGCCATCGGGCAGGAGATGTCCGAGGGCACCCTGCGGCCCGACCCGGCCGCCGAGGACATCCACATGTTCATTGAAGCCGAGCTGACACGGCGCATTGGCGACGCGGGCAAGCGCCTGCACACCGCCCGTAGCCGCAACGACCAGGTAGCCACCGATCTGCGCCTCTATCTGCGCCGCAAGACGGACGAGCTTTCGCTTGCCGTGCGGGAGCTGGCGAGCGTGCTGGTGGGCCTGGCCGAGCAGAATTTGAATACCGTGATGCCCGGGTACACCCACCTGCAGGTGGCGCAGCCGGTCACCTTTGCGCATCACCTGATGGCCTACGCCCAGATGCTGCGGCGGGACCTGGGCCGCCTGGCCGACTGCCGCGCCCGCATGGACTACTGCCCCTTAGGCGCTGGGGCGTTGGCCGGCACCACCTACCCCATCGACCGGGGGATGACAGCCTCCGCCCTGGAGTTTACCGCGCCCTGTCCAAACAGCATGGACGCCGTCTCCGACCGGGACTTCTGCGTGGAGCTGGCGGCCGCCTGCGCGCTTGTAATGACACATCTTTCCCGCCTGTCCGAAGAGGTGATCCTGTGGTGCTCCAGCGAGTTCCGCTTCATCGAGCTGGACGATGCCTTCGCCACCGGTTCCTCCATCATGCCGCAGAAGAAGAACCCGGACATCACTGAGCTGGTGCGCGGCAAGACGGCCCGGGTGGACGGCGACGTGATGACCCTGCTGGCCCTGCTGAAGGGCCTGCCGCTGGCCTATAACAAGGACATGCAGGAGGACAAGCCCGCCGTGTTCGACGCGGTGGAAACGACGCTTAGCTGCCTTTCGGCCATGGCGCCCATGATGCGCACGCTGAAGGTGAATGCGGACGCGATGCGCGAAGCGGCGGCGCGCGGTTTCATCAACGCCACCGACTGCGCGGACTACCTGGCCAAAAAAGGCGTACCCTTCCGCGACGCGTACAAGCTGACCGGCGAGCTGGTGGCCCAGTGCATCCGCGAGGGGCACACGCTGGAGAGCCTGCCGCTGGAGGCATACAAGGGCCAGAGCGAGCTGTTCGAGCAGGATATCTATGCCGCCATCGCGCTGGACACCTGCGTGGCCCAGCGAGGGAGCGAGGGCGGCCCCGCGCCCGAGGCCGTGCGCGCGCAGATTACGGAGTACAGGCGTGCGCTGGGCATCTGATGGGAGAAGAGTGCAAACGCCGGGAGATTTCCTCCCGGCGTTCCTTGTTTTTGCGGCGGCTCGCGCGCCCTCCCCCCCGCGCTCCTGCCGCTTCTTTCGCCTGAAGAAACAAAGACAACAGAAAAGCGTCAGGATTTTGCAAGTGTTCGCGCAGGGAATGGGCAAAACCAGCGCGTGCGGGCGTGTTACCATGAAAAAAGGGCGCCACGCCCCGGAGCAATGCCGCAGATTGCTTGAATCCCCGGTGGGAGCCACCGTGAAAGTGAGACCCCGATGGACACGAACAGACTGCTGTTGGAACTGTACGAATTTGCCACCGTGTTGCTGCCCTTTGCCGCCGCGTTCGCCCTGGCGGGGCTGGCGTACAGGCGGTTGGGCTGGCGCCGCGGGGCGGGGCGCGGCGTGGCCACGCTGCTGTTTGCGCTGTATGTGGCTGTGGTGCTGTACGGCACCGGCGCGGGCACCCTGGCCGACCTTGTGCGCCTCGGCTTTGGCGGCAGCAACGCCAGCGTGAACTGGTTGCCCTTCACCCGCGATCTGCTGAGCGGAGACTATCTCATCAATGTCCTGATGTTCGTGCCGTTTGGGCTTTTCTGGCCGCTGGCCTGGCCGCGAGCAAGCCGACTGTGGCAGGTGGTGACGGCGGGGGCCTGCTTCTCGCTGCTCATCGAATGCAGCCAACTGCTGAACTTCCGCGCAACCGATGTGGACGACCTGATCCTGAACACGGCAGGTGCGCTGCTGGGCTGGCTGTGCTGGCGGTTTTGGATGCTGCTGGCCCGGCGCCGCCCTGCGCGGGTGGTGCATGGATTTTTGTGGGAACCGTTTCTATACACCACAGTGATGTTTTTGGGGCATTTTTTCCTATATGACGGTATGAGCATGGCGGGCCGGCTGTACGGTTTTGGGGCGCCCGGACTGGGCATGATATAAGGGTCACACAGCAAGTGCCGGGAGCCTTCGGGGCGTCCCGGCACATTTTGATTGTGGTTTAATACCCCAGCGGCTCGTCCACAAGGAGGACGTGGATGCGGCCTTTGATGCGCTGCCTGCTCGTTACCAGATAGCTGCAGCAAGCGCGCTCTGGGCTGTCGCAGCCGTTGGTCATGTTGGCTGCACCGCCTTGGGGCGTCACGCAATGGCCGGTCTTCGCGCAGGGCGTGTGCCGGCCCCGCAAGCGGCAGATGGTGGGCGCCACAACCGTTTTTACCCGGTGCACGGCGGCGTCCAGGTCGCGCACGATCTTGTTGCAACCAACGACCATGAAGACCGACCGTGGCCCGTGAGCAACGGCGCAGATGCGGTTGGCGTTGCCGTCCACGTTGTACAATTCACCTGCCTCGGTGACGGCGTTGCAGCTGCAAAAATAGGCGTCCACCTTTGCGGATTCAGCATAGATGTCCAGAATCTGCATCTCGCTGAGGCCTTCTTCGTATCGATTGAGGAACCGGTAGCGGCCGCCGGCCAGATGGTCGATGACGCCCGTCTCGAACAGGCTGCGCGAACCGCCCATGGTCACGCTGTCGCCCTCACGTAGCAGGTGGGAGACGAGCGGAACCACCTCGGCGGCTGTTTGCAGGTGGTGGGGCTGGATGTTGTTCTTTACAAGGCCTTCAAAGACCCTCTGCATGCGGCTGTCCATCTTTTCTCCGCCCCTTCTTTCTCGTGCAGATCTTCTTACAGCGCCGCAGCGCCATACAGGCCGGCGTCACCGGCCAGGGCCGCTCGCTCGATATGCGGCACCCGGCCGTGCTGCCCGCCAAAGCAGCGGGTGCGCACGTACTCGTTCAGCGGCAGGATGAGTGGGTCGCCTTCATTCGAGATGCCGCCCCCGATGAGCACCCTCTCCGGCCGCCAGATGTTCACGAAGTTGACGATGCCCTCGCCGAGGTAGCGGATATAGTCGTCCACCACCTGCTGTGCGGCGTCGTCGCCCATGCGGGCGGCCTCGAAAGGGATGGCGCCGTTCATGTTTGCAAGGTCGTTCCGGCACAGGGCGTGCATGGCCGATGCGGGGTGTTTCTCAGCCGCTTCGCGCGCGTGGCGGATGAGCGCCCAGGCGCTGGCGTAGGCCTCCAGGCAGCCCAGCCGCCCACAGGTGCATTCTTCGCCCCCGCACACAAGCAGTGTGTGGCCCAGCTCCATGCCACCGGCGCCGCCGCCCTGCTGCAGCACCCCTCCGGCGATGACCCCGCCGCCTACCCCACTGCCCAGTGTGAGCAGCAGGACATCCTCCGCACCCTTGGCGGCGCCCGCCACCGCTTCGCCCAGCACGGCGCAGTTGGCGTCGTTCGAAAGGCGGACGGGCAGGGCGAAATGGCGCTGCATCTCGGCCACCAGCGGTACGTCTGTCCAGGCGAGGTTGTTCGAGTACCGCACCTCGCCGCGCAGGTGGTCGATAAGGCCAGGGCTGCCGATGCCCAGCTTGAGACAGTCTTGCTCGGCGATGCCCAGTTGCGCCAGCAGCTGCCGCGCAAGCGCCGCCATGTCGACGGCGACCTCCTGCCAGCTGCGCTCGTGCGCGCGGGTCTTGCAGGACAGCTTGCCCAGCAGGCGATTGTCGTCGTCCAGCACGCCGGCCTTTATATTGGTGCCGCCCAGGTCGATGCCGATGCGGTAGGGTTTGCTCGCGATGGTGGTGGCCCCCTCTCACTCTGCGGTTCTTCCTCCATCATACCTGCATTGGGCCGCATGCGCAAGGCGAAGCGTGCCGACGCGCTGCCAGGCAATGGCTTACGGCGCCCGGCGCAAAAACCCCGCCCTTTTCCAAGAGCGGGGGTTGATTTTGATACAGGCAGGTGACGCTGACGGCTGGCGGGTCAGGAGGCGGCTTCGCCCTCTTCGCGCCCGCAGCATTTCTTGTACTTCTTGCCGCTGCCGCAGGGGCAGGGGTCGTTGCGGCCCACCTTCTCCTTCTTGCGCACCGGTTGTTTTTTCAGGGTGCCGTCGCTGCCCGCGCCGCTCTCGCCGGTGGGCTTGGCCACCTCGGTGCGCTTTGGGGCCTCGCCGTCGGCCTGGCGGATCTCCACGGTCAGGATCATCTTTGTGGTATCCTCGCGGATGGACTCCACCATCGCGTCGAACATCTCAAAGCCCTCGTAACGGTATTCCACCACCGGGTCGCGCTGGGCATAGCCGCGCAGGTAGATGCCCTTGCGCAGCTCGTCCATCGCGTCGATGTGGTCCATCCACTTCGAGTCCACGTTGCGCAGCAGCACCGCGCGCTCCAGCTCGCGCATGGTGGGCGCGCCGTACTTTTCTTCCTTCGCCTGCACGATCTTTTTGGCGCGCGGCAGCAGGATCTCCTCAATGTCGCCGCGGGTAAGCTCGTCCAGCTCATCCTTGTCGTAGCGGAAGTCCTCCTTCGTGCTCAGCCAGCCCAGGTAGTGGTCGCGCAGGCCCTCCAGGTTCCATTCGTCCTGGTCGTCGCCGCTGCAGTAGCTGGCAATGGAGCTCTCGATGCTCTCGCGCATCATCGTGTGGATGGACTCGCTCACGTCCTCGCCGCTCAACACCTTCTGGCGCTGGCCGTAGATGATCTCGCGCTGGCTGTTCATCACGTCGTCGAACCGCAGCACGTTCTTGCGGGCCTCGAAGTTGCGGCCCTCTATCTTGCGCTGGGCGCTCTCGATGGAGCTTGTGATGATGCGGTTCTCGATGGGGGTGTCCTCGTCCACGCCCAGCGAGTCCATCATGTTCTGCACCCGCTCGCCGCCAAACAGGCGCATGAGGTCGTCCTCCAGCGAGAGGTAGAACCGGCTCTCGCCCGCGTCGCCCTGGCGGCCCGAACGGCCGCGCAGCTGGTTGTCGATGCGGCGGCTCTCGTGCCGCTCGGTACCGATGATGAACAGGCCGCCGGCTTCGCGCACCTGCGCGGCTTCTTCTTCGATGGGGCCCTTCTTTTCGGCGTACAGTTTTTCGTAGGTTTCGCGCGCTTCCAGGATGTTTTCGTCGTCGGTGTCGCCGTGGCCGGTGCTCTCGGCAATCAAATCTTCGTCGTAGCCCAGGCGGCGCATCTCTTCCTTGGCGGCGAACTCCGCGTTGCCGCCCAGCATGATGTCCGTGCCGCGGCCGGCCATGTTGGTGGCGATGGTGACGGCGCCCCTGTGGCCGGCCTGCGCCACGATCTGCGCCTCTTTTTCGTGGAACTTGGCGTTCAGCACCTCATGTTTGATGCCCTTGCGCTTGAGCAGCTTCGAGAGTTCCTCGCTGCGCTCGATGGAGATGGTGCCCACCAGCACCGGCTGGCCCTTCTCGTGGCACTCGGCGATCTGGTCGATGACGGCGCGGTACTTGCCGGGCACCGTTTTATATACGGCGTCGGCGTGGTCGGCACGCACCATGGGCATATTGGTGGGGATCTCCACCACCGAGAGGCCGTAGATCTCGTTGAACTCGTCCTCTTCGGTCTTGGCGGTACCGGTCATGCCGGCCAGCTTTTTGTACATGCGGAAGAAGTTCTGGAAGGTGATGGTGGCCAGCGTCTTGCTCTCGCGCTCCACCTTCACGCCTTCCTTGGCCTCGATGGCCTGGTGCAGGCCCTCGTTGTAGCGGCGGCCCAGCATCAGGCGGCCGGTGTTTTCGTCTACGATGATGACCTCGCCATCCTTGACGACGTAGTCCACGTCGCGCTTCATCACGCCGCGGGCGCGGATGGCCTGGTTGATGTGGTGGGAGATCTCCATGTTCTCGGCGTCGGAGAGGTTCTCGATGTTGAAGAAGCGCTCGGCCTTCTCTATGCCGCGGGCGGTGAGGGTGGCGCTGCGCTGTTTTTCGTCCACGATGTAGTCGCCGTCCAGTTCTTCCTCGGTGTCGTGGTCCACCTTGTCGTCCAGCTCCACCACCCGGCTTACGCGCAGCCCCTTCACAAAGCTGTCGGCACGGGAATACATCTCGGTGCTCTTGTCGCCCTGTCCAGAGATGATGAGCGGCGTGCGCGCCTCGTCCACGAGGATGGAGTCCACCTCGTCCACGATGGCGTAGCTGTGGCCGCGCTGCACCATGTTCTCTTTGTAGGTGACCATGTTGTCGCGCAGGAAATCGAAGCCGAACTCGTTGTTTGTGCCATAGGTGATGTCGCAGGCGTAGGCCTTGCGGCGGTCGGCCGGCTCCACCTCGTGGATGATGAGCCCGACGGAAAGGCCGAGGAAACGGTACACCTTGCCCATCCACTCGCTGTCGCGCTTGGCCAGGTAGTCGTTCACGGTCACCACGTGCACGCCGTCGCCCGCAAGGGCGTTTAGGTAGACGGGCAGTGTGGCCACCAGCGTCTTGCCCTCGCCGGTCTTCATCTCGGATATCATGCCCTTGTGCAGCACAATGCCGCCGATGAGCTGCACGGGGAAGTGGGTCATGCCCAGCACCCTGGTGGACGCCTCGCGGCAGACGGCGAACGCCTCCGGCAGGATGTCGTCCAGCGTTTCGCCGTTTGCCAGCCGCTCCTTCAGGGCGGGGGTCATGGCCTTCAGTTCCTTGTCGCTCATGGCGGAGAAGCGGTCCTCCATGCCGAGGATCTCGTCCACGATGGGCTTGACGCGCTTGAGCTCCTTGTCCGAGAAGCTGCCGAAGATCTTATCCAGTAATCCCAATTGTAAGACTCCTAACCGGGGCCCGCCGTGGCCCGGCGCGCCCGATGCTGTGATGCTTCTTGTGTGCGGGTACGGCCCTGCCGCCCTCGTCGCAATTGTACAGTATAGCACACGGTTGTGAATTTTTCATGACGGCCGGGGCGGCCCCCGGCCGGGTTCGAAGCAATGACCGCGGACGGCAGCAATTGCAAAAACTGCGCACTATTCGGCGGCGATCATGTAATAATACACGGGTTGGCCGCCGTTGATATGCGTGACCTCGATGCCGGCGGGTATCTTCTCGCGCACCATCTCCAGTGTGTGGTCCGCCTCTTCCTCCGAGACGTCGCCCCCGGTGATGAGCGTGACGAAGCTGGTGTTCCTGTCGCACATGGCGCGTGCCAGCCGGTAGGTCACCTTGGTCACGTCGGTGCCCACGATGCTCAGCTTGCCGTTGTCCAGGCCTAGGATCTCGCCATATTTGATCTTGCGGCCGTCAAAGTCCGAGTTGCGGGCCGCGAAGGTGACGAGACCGGTGCTCACCCGCTTGGCCGCGCGGCCCATCTCGATGGTATTCGTCTTTGTGTCGGCGCCGGGGTCGAAAGCCAGCATGGCGCTCATGCCCTGGGGCACGGTGGCCGTGGTGAGCACCACCACCTTGCGGTCGGCCAGCTTGATGGCCTGCTCGGCGGCCATGATGATGTTCTTGTTGTTGGGCAGCACGAACACCGTGGCCGCGGGCACACTGTGCACCGCGCGCAGGATATCCTCGGTGGAGGGGTTCATCGTCTGCCCACCCTCCACAACGGCGTCCACCCCGAGGTCGCGGAAAACCTCATTCAGTCCCTCGCCCACGGACACGGCCACAAAGCCGTAGGGGCGGTCCTCGTCTACGGCCACGTAGGGGAAGGCGGATTCCGTCTCCTCCCGCTCGGCCTCTGCCTGTTTTTCCAGGCTGGCGGCCTGCGCCTGCCGCGCCTCGTACTGTTCGTGCATGTTCTCAATCTTAAGGCGCGTCAAAAAGCCGAACTCCAGCGCCTTGGTCAAGATCATGCCGGGGTTCTCGGTGTGCACGTGGCATTTGATGATGTCGTCATCCTCCACGACCACCACAGAGTCGCCGTGCATCTCCAAAAAAGCGCGGAGTTTCACAGAATCGGCGCCATTTTCCTTGTTCACCAGGAACTCCGTGCAGTAGCCGTTGGTGATGTCCGGGTTCAGCTCGTGCGCGAAGACCCCCCTGCCCACGTTGGCGGTGGACAGCCGTGCCCGGCGCTTGGGCTCTTCGCCGGAGGCGTCGGCCACGGCGCCCGCGCCGCTGATGACGGCGCGCATGCCCTCAAAAATGAAGCACAGGCCCATGCCGCCCGCGTCTACCACGCCCGCTTTTTTTAAGATGGGCAGCTGTTCGGGCGTTTCGGCCAGGGCGTCGCGCGCCGTTTGGGTGGCCAGCGCCCACAGGGCGGCCATGTCGTCTGAGGGCTCGGCCTCCAGCTTTTCGTGGGTCACGCGGGCCACCGTGAGCATGGTGCCCTCGGTGGGCTTCATCACCGCCTTGTAGGCGGAGGAGACGCCCAGGCCCAAAGCCTCCACGATGTCGGCGGGCTGGGCGGTCTTCTTGTCGGCCAGGGCCTTTGAAAAGCCGCGGAATAAAAGAGACGTGATGACGCCTGAATTTCCGCGGGCGCCCCGCAGCATGGCGGAGGCAGCCGTCTTGGCGGCCTCGCCCACGGTGCAGTTGTCTTCCAGCAGCAGCAGGTCGTCCTTGGCGGCGGCCATCGTCATGCCCATGTTGGTGCCGGTGTCGCCGTCCGGCACGGGGAAGACGTTCAACTCGTCCACGTCCGCGCGGTGGCGGGAGATATTGTTGGCGCCGGAGATGATCGCGTCGCGCAGGGTTTTTCCGTCCATCAAAATCCAATCACCTTTCCATCGCCCGGGCCATGCGCCGGGGCGGGTCGTTTTTGGCGGGTCAGGTCACCACGTCGTCCACGGCCACGTCAATGCGGTTCACGCACAGGCCGGTGGCCTCTTCCACGATGTACTTCACCTTGTGGGTGATGCTTTTGGCGGCCTCCTTGATGTTGAGGCCGTACATGACCTTGATGTGCAGCTGGATGTTGAGTTCGTTGTCCTTGGCGGACACGCGCACCCCCCGGTCCGGGGCGTTGATGCGCAGCAGTGTCTTGATATTGTCCGCATAGCCGCCGTCCGCCATGCCGGCCACGCCGTACCCGCTCTGCACGGCGGCAGCCACCAGCTCTGCAAAATAGTCGTTTGTCAGGCTCACCTTGCCATGTGGTTTGTAGAAAGAGATCATGGGGCACCATCCTTCCGAAAGGGGCACGCGAAATGCCCCGGAAAATCCCGGAATGCCCCGGCCAAAGCCGGGCAGGGAATCTTATATATTATACATCCAACAGCCGGGGATGTACAGTCGATTTTGACGTGAAAACGATAGAACGACAAAAAATCCCAATATCACAAAATATTCGGGAATTTTGGGTTTTCAAATGCGCCTTCTATGGTATAATGTGTGAGGTGCGTTCTGTGCTTTGCCCGCCCTTCGCGCATGGGCAGAAGCAGCAGAGGCGCTAAAATAATGGTATAACGGCAAAAAGTGTTTCGTGCTCCAGAGGCGGGGTGCTTGGTTTCGTCATGTTTGCCGCCGATGGAGAGCCGCATGAAGCACATGTTTCGCACCGGGATAGCCACCCTCTGCGCCGCCCTGCTACTGGGCGCCCTGCCGCTGCCCGCCCTCGCGGCCGACGCCGGCGCGCCGGACGCGCAGATCGATGCGGCGCAGGTGCACATCACGCTGAACGACGGGCAGACCGGCGCCGCCCTGCTGGACGCGAACCGCGGCACCTCGCTGGATTTTACCAGCGGCGTGGCGATGACCATCGCGAGCGACGCTCCCTTCGACAGCCTCTACCTCGTGTGGGACCATCCACCCGCGCCCTATCCCATCGACGCGGGCGGCGCGCAGCTTGTGGGGGGCGAAGGCGGCTACCTGCACGAGTATGTCCCGCTGCCCTCGGCGGTGGACTCGGTGGACATCCAGCTGCCGGCGGGCGACTACCTGCTGTGCGACGTTTACCTCTTCTCGGGTGACGCCCTGCCCGACTTTGTGCAGGTGTGGCAGCCGCCGTTGGAAAAGGCCGATCTGCTGGCCCTGCCGACCCACGCCGACGATGAACACCTGTTCTTTGGCGGCGTGCTGCCCACCTACGCGGGCGAGCGGGGCCTGGATGTGCAGGTGGTGTACATGACCAACCACTTTGGTGAGCCCTACCGCCCGCACGAGCTGCTGAACGGCCTGTGGAAGGTGGGCGTGACCGCCTACCCGGTGATGGGCCCCTTCCCCGACGAATACGCCAGCCTTGCGAGCCTGGAATCGGCCGAGCAGTGCTTCGGGCGTGAAAACGTCCTGGCCTTCCAGGTGGATACGCTGCGCCGCTTCAAACCCAGCGTGGTGGTGGCGCACGACATAGACGGCGAGTATGGCCACGGCGCGCACATCCTGAACGCGCAGACGCTGCTGGAGGCGCTGGAGAAGAGCGGCGACGCAGCCGCCTACCCCGACAGCGCTGCCCGTTACGGCACCTGGGAGGTGCCCAAGGCGTACCTGCACCTGTGGGCGGAAAACGGCATCGCGATGGACTGGGACGTGCCCCTCTCCGCCTTCGGCGGCCGGACGGCCTTCGAGATGGCGGTGGAGGGTTTTGCAGAGCACGCCTCCCAGCAGGACTACTTTGCCGTGGAGCAATGGGGCGACTACGACTGCCGCCTGTTCGGCCTGGCGCACACCACCGTGGGACCGGACGCCCTCAAGAACGACCTGTTCGAGAACATCGACCTGAACCCAGAGCCGGTGGTTTCCTCCGCGCCGGAGGAGACGTCGGCCCCGCAGCCGGCGCAGAGTGGGCCGGACACGCCCGCTTCGCAGGCGGATGCGCCCGCGAAGAAAGGACTGCCCACGGCGGCGCTCGTCGCCATCCTTGTTGTGGTGGCGGTCGCCATCGTGATTGTCTGCCTGCTGCTGGTGGCCGAGAGCCGCCGCCGCAAACGGCGCAGGCGGCGCCAGCGCCAGGCGCAGGCCGCCCGCAACAGGAACGCCCCCCGCCCGCAGAGCGGCCGCCAGCAACAGCCGCCGCAAGCGGGGCAGGACCCCAGAAACACCTACTACCGGAAACGGTGAGACCCCTTCCACCAGCCCGCGTTTGCAACAGTTTTGCAACATCCGGGCCCTACAATCGAGAGTGGAGAAAAGCGGAAGGATGCAGCCCCGCCCTCTCGATGCCCGTGCGGCAGGAAACCCCCGTGCGGTGGCGCCTACGATGGACCCGATGGATCGATTCTAAACCAGAAAGGAGCGTGCGCGTGCAGGTTGCGGCTATCGTGCCTTCGCTCAATCCCGACCCGTTGTTCCCCGATGTGGTGGCCGGCCTTGTACAGGCGGGCTTTGCACGCATCCTTGTGGTGAACGACGGCAGCGGGCCCGAATACGACCCGCTGTTCGAGCAGGTGGCCACCCAACCGGGCTGCGTGGTGCTTCGCCACACCCAGAACCGCGGCAAGGGCCGCGCGCTGAAGACCGCCTTCGCCCACTACCTGGAAGATACCGGCGACTGCGTGGGCGTCATCACGGTGGACGCCGACGGGCAGCACCGCATCGAGGACGTACTGGCCTGCGCCCGTGCGCTGGAGCAGACGCCCGACAGCCTGGTGCTGGGCGTGCGCGATTTTGAACACGACGGCGTGCCCCAGCGCAGCGCCGTGGGCAACAAGCTCACCCGCAACGTCATCCGCGCTCTCTTCCGGCTGGATATCACCGACACGCAGACCGGCCTGCGCGGCATCCCGAACGCCTTTGTGCGCCAGCTGGTGGACGTGCGGGGCGAACGGTACGAGTTCGAGACGCTGATGCTGTTGGAAACAAAGCGCGCGGGCGTGCCCATCGTCGAGCGTCCCATCCACACCATCTACATCGACGAGAACGCCTCCTCCCATTTTCGCCCCGTCGTCGATTCGGTGCGCATCTACAAGCTCATCCTGGGCTTTGGGGTGGTGTATGCGTTCTTCCGTCTGCTGCAGCTCATCAAGTTCGCGCTGGCGTCGCTACTCTCCTTTGTGGTGGACATTGCGCTGTTTGCCCTTTTGAACCACCTGCTGGCCGACCTGCCGGCCGAGACCCGCTTCCTGGTTGCCACCGTGGGTGCGCGCGTCTGCTCGTCGCTGTTCAATTTCTTCTTGAACAAGGTGGTCGTCTTCCAGAGCCGGGCGGGCACCGGGAACAGCATGCTGCGGTACTTCCTGCTGGCCGCCGTACAGGTGTGCTGCTCGTACGGCGGGGTGTACCTGCTGGACAAGGTGCTGCCCCTGCCGGCCGAGGCAACCAAGGTCATCGTGGATTGCATCCTCTTCTTCATCAGCTATTTTATACAGCGCAAATGGGTATTTCCCAAGGCTACGCAGGCCGAAACGCCCCAAGGCAAGCAATGATCGAATCCCGCGCCGACAGGCCGGACACAATAGACCGCAAGAGCTACACCGCACCGCGCACAGCCAACCGGAGGTAAAAAGATGCCCGACAAATCCCAAAAACAGCGATACACCTACCACGCGGGGGACAAAATGACCCCCGCCGAAGCCCTTCGCGCCGCCGGGGTACAGCCCGGGGGCGATGCTATGGAAAGCCGTTCCGCCTTTGGCGAAACGGAGCAGGAGGCGGCGCGCGGTTCTCTGTACCGACAGGAGCTTACGCGCCAGGTGCAGGATGACGACAGTTACGCCCATGACGGGGCGGCAGCTGCCCCGGCGCCGGCCGACCGGTACGACGCGCTGTACGGCATCGCGCCCGAACGGGAAAGATACAGCGAGCCCGCGCATGAGGAGCCGGCCTACAGCGGGCCTGCCTATGAGGAGCCGCTTTACAACGGGCAGGCGTATGACGGACCGGCCTACAATGAACCAATGTATAACGGACCTGCCTATGACGAACCGGTTTACGACGAGCCGGTCTACAGCGGACCCGTGTACAATGAACCGGTCTACAACGAACCGGTCTACAACGCGCCTGCGTACAACGAACCGGAATACGAGGAGCCGGGCTATGGCGAACCGGCTTACAGCCCGGTGAGCTACACCGAACCGGAGTATTTTGCCGCCGCAGACGAATTTGCCGTGGCGGACGGGATGGCCGGTACCGGCTTCGACGGTGGCTTTGACGGAACCTACGACGACTACGGGCCGCTCATCCAGCGCAGGCCCTCCCGCCAAAGCGCGGGCTATGCCGCGCAGGCCACGGCGGAGTATCCCGTCCAGGCGGCTCCCCGCCCGACCCCCATGGCCACCGAGGCGCAGCGTGGAAGGGTGGCTGCCGGCGCACCGCGGCGGAGCAGTTCCAGTGGCAGACCGGCCCAGGGCGGGCGCCGCCCCTCCAGTGGCCGTGTCGCCGCCAAAGGGAGATCCCGTGCCAAAAGCCATGCGTATTACGGTGAACAGGCGACCCGCACCGGCGCGTACAAGGCGCTCACCTATCTGGCGCGCACCCTCACCGTGGTGTTGGTCGTTGTGGTGGCCCTTGTGGGGCTTGCCTTCGGCGCCATCACGGTCATCTGCAAGGGGCCCTTCCCCACGGCGCGCGAGATGTTCGTCGTGTCCGTCACCGAGACAAGCGCTGTGAAATGGCTGGCCAATATTTATTTTTCCAAAGACGAGGTGGCGGCCATCATCGCGGCCAACACCGTGCTGCCGCCCGAAGAAACTACCGATACGACGACTCCCTTTGTGCCCGAGGCGGATGAGCAAACGAAAAAAGATATCGAGATCGAGGACGTGAAGGGCAGCACCTTCGTGGGTAAGATGATGATCGTGCACGACCCCACCCGCGTGCGCCTGGCCACGCTGGACGCCTTTGGCGCGGGTGTGGAGGGCAAGAAGGTGGAAGATTTCGCCGCCGAGAACAACGCCGTGGCGGCCATCAATGGCGGCGGCTTTGCCGACCTGAATGGCATGGGCCTGGGTGGCCAGCCGCTGGGCGTGGTCATCAAGAACGGCGCCATCATGGCCGGCGGCGCGGGCACCAGCTGCAACATGATCGGCTTCACCGCCGAGGGGCAGCTCATCGTGGGCGTGATGACCGGGCAGGAGGCGCTGGACAAGGGCATGCAGGAGGGGATCTCCTTCGACCCCACCCTCATCGTGAACGGCACGCCGGCCGAGATAAGCGGCAACGGCGGCGGGCCCAACCCGCGCACGGTCATCGGCCAGCGGGAAGACGGCGCCGTGCTGATGCTGGTGATCGACGGGCGGCAGCCCCACAGCCTGGGCGCCACCCTGCAGGACTGCATGCAGGTGATGCTGGACTATGGCGCCGTGAACGCGTCCAACCTGGACGGCGGCTCCTCCAGCATGATGATCTACGAAGGCGAGACGATCAACACGCCGGCGTCGCTGTACGGTTCGCGCGGGCAGCCGGCCTGCTGGATCGTGGTGTGACGCAGACACATGTTTAAAACAGGACACAGAGAATGGGAGCTAAACCTTTGAGGACAAAACGCAAAAAGAGAAGCAAATTCATTGCCGGCCTGCTCACGCTCATCCTGGCGCTCGTCGTCATCATCGCGATACTGCTGGTGGTGTTGTACAAGGGGCTGGAGCGGTACGAGTCCACCACGCCGCGCTCGGCCATCGACAGCTACTTCAAGCAGCTTGCGGCCGGCGACTATGAGAAGATCAAAGAGAATGCCGGCTTCACGCCCGACGAGGTGAATACCTGGGATGCCTACTTCGAATTCTTGAACCAGGAGTTTGGCGACGACCCCAGCGGCTTTTACTACCGCCAGGTGGCGGGCACCGGCGGCGAGGGCACCTCCTACGCCGTGTACCAGGGCGAAGAGCGACTGGGCGAGGTGGTGCTGACCGAATCGCCGAGCGAAAAGAGCGGCTATGCCGTGCGCGCCGCGCTGGACTTTTTGGAACCGTTCAAGGTGACGGCGCCGGGCGATGTGACCGTGCTGGTGAACGGGAGCGAGCTGCCAAAGACCGGCGAAGATGTGGCCGTGACGCCCAACGAGATGTACGCCGAGCTGCCCGAGGCCGAGCAGCCCACCCGAATCGAGTACACGCTGGGCAAAAGCCTGGAGGAGCCGGTTATCACCGCAAAGGGGCCGGATGGCGCCGAATGCGAGGTGGTGGTGGACAAGGAGAAGCACACGGCCTCCGTTTCGCTGCCCTTCAGCGAAGATCTGCGCCAGCGTTTTGCCACAGAGATCGAGGGCGCGTCCAAGGCGTATGCGCTGTTCATCTCGGAAGACGGCAGCTTTGCCACGCTGAACACGTATCTCTACCCCGGCACCCAGTTCGCCAGCGACCTGAGCTCCTTTGCGGCCATCTGGTACGCCGACCACACCAGCTATTCCTTCGACAACCTAGCGGTGAAGGATATCGTGATGACCTCGCCCACCACCTTCGAGGGCGACATTACCTACGACTTCACCATCATGTTCCAGGGCACGCCCAAGGTATATGCCACCCATCACCATATGGCCTTTGCCCAGTACGGCGATGACTGGCTGATGGTGAACATGGAATCGCTCAAGGCGGACAGTTCCGGCTGACCTCGGGGCGCCTTTCCGCCACCGGTGGCCGGTGACGGACCGCAGGCTGCATTTTATGCAGCCGGGCGGCCAGACGGGGGTTTGACAAGAGGAGCCAAATTCGGTATACTATACTTCGCCGCCAAAAGGCGGCGGTGCCCGGGTGTAGCGCAGTTGGTAGCGCACTTGACTGGGGGTCAAGGGGCCGTGAGTTCAAGTCTCGCCACTCGGACCATGTGAAAACCTACGATATGACTACTTTTGGTAGTTGTGACGTAGGTTTTTTCTTATGCAAGTGCCCGCAAATACACGCAAAAAACAACGATAAAAGTACACAGTAACTACACAGCATACACAGTAGCTACACAGTAAAAACGCCGAGTTTCCCCGGCGCTTTCCTGCTCATTGCTTTTTGATACGGCGCACGGTCAGGCAGATGGCCGCCCGAGCCTTTACAACCGGATGGCGCGCGAGCCGCCCTGCATGTCGCAAAAGGTAGCCGTTCCGCTTGTGAGGGTAAAGATCTCGAAGATACCATCGCCGAGCTTGTACATGTTTTGCAGCGAGGGATATTTTTCCAGGGCTTTGGCACGGGCTGCGTCTGTGGAATTGCCGAAGGAGACGGTGCCGGTAATGCGCAGGTATTGGCGCGTGGCGTTGCAGGCGCAGAGTTCTACCTTGGGGTTTTGTTTCATCTGGTTGTACATCTCTTTGGTGTTGTTGGTGGTGAAGGCCAACCTGCCTTCGTGTTCGAAGACGGCCCCCATCGGACGCACGTGGGGCTGGCCGCCGTCCACCGTGGCAAGGTAGAACGTCCCGCATTCCTCCAGAAACCGGATCACTTCTTCCATGGGTATCTCTCCTTATCGTTGTGCAGGTTTATTGGGCCTTACCGGTAGCTGACCAGTTCTTCCACGGCCTTGCGCCTGGGCATGGCGGGGGTCTCGGAAGGCAGGCCGATGGGCACGACCGCCGCCACCGTCTGGCCGCCGGAGATGCCTGCCACTGCCTGAACACGCGCTTCGTCGAACACGCCCATGATCACGGTGCCGTAGCCCATGCTGTGGGCGGCAAGGCAGAAGGTCTGGGTGGCGATCCCCGCGTCGAACATCTCCCACCTGTCGCCCTTGCTGGTGGTGTAAGAACCGTCCTTCTCGAAACCGGAGCGCCCGGTGATATAGCTGACGATGACAACAGCGGGAGCGCCCCGCACCGTCTCGGTATTGAAGGAGAAGCCCATCATGCCTTCGTCGGCAAGCCGCAGGATCACCTCGCGGTCTTCGACGAGTGTATAGCGGGCGGTCTGGGTGTTTTTCCAGGAGGGGGCGCAGGACGCCAGGCGGACGACCTCCTCAAAATCCCCGTGGGACATTTTCGTCTCTTTGAACTTCCGGATGCTTCTGCGCCCGGCGACACATGCTTCAAAATCCAATGCGGCCACTTCCTTTCAGGGGTCAGATTGTATTCTGTTTTGGCAAAGAGATGCGAACACCATGAGGCTTTGCGCGGTTTGGCACGCACCTCGTCGCCTTATGCGAGCGCTTCCTGCAGCGGCGTGTACGCGATGTCCAGCGCGTCCGCCACCGCCCGGCAGGTGAGCTTCCCGGCGTGTGTATTGAGGCCTGTCGCGATGGTGGAGGACGCTTTGCAGGCTTCCTTTACGCCCAGCGCGGCGAGCTCCAGGCCATAGCGCAGCGTGGTGGCGGTGAGCGCGATGGTGGAGGTGCGCGGCACGGCGCCGGGCATGTTGGCCACACAGTAGTGCACGACACCATCTATCTCGAACACCGGGTCGTGGTGCGAGGTGGGGTGGGTGGTTTCAAAGCATCCGCCTTGGTCCACCGCCACGTCCACCATCACCGCACCTTTTTTCATGGTCTTCAGGCGTTCGCGGCCCACGAGCTTGGGCGCTGCACCGCCCGGAATGAGCACCGCGCCGATGACGAGGTCTGCCTCGCGCAGGCAGCGGGCAATGTTGGCCTCGTTGCTGTACAGTGTTTGCACATGGCCGCCGAAGATGTCGCTGAGGTACTCCAGCCGCGTGGCGGACAGATCCACCACAGTCACCTCCGCCCCCAGGCCCAAGGCCAGCTTGGCGGCGTTTGTGCCCACGGTGCCGGCGCCCAGCACCAGCACCTTCCCGCGCTGCACCCCCGGTACCCCGCCCAGCAGGATGCCCCGCCCGCCAAACGGTTTTTCCAGGTATTTGGCGCCCTCCTGCACACTCAGCCGGCCGGCGATCTCGCTCATCGGCTTCAGGCAGGGCAGGCCGCCCTCGGGCCCTTCCATCGTTTCGTAGGCGATGCCGCTTACCTTTTTGGCCATCAGCATCTCGGTGAGTGGCTTGTCGGCCGCCAGGTGCAGATAGGTATACAGGATCTGCCCCTCGCGCAGGAGCGTGTACTCTTCGCCGGTGGGTTCCTTCACCTTCACGATCATGTCGCTCCGGTTGAACACCTCCCTGGCGGAGGGCAGGATCTCCGCCCCGGCTTCCGCATATTCCTGGTCGCTAAAGCCGGCGCCGTCGCCGGCGGCGGACTGCACCAGCACGGTATGCCCGAATTTTGTATAAGAGAGCACACAGTCGGGTGTGAGCCCCACACGGAACTCCTGTTCCTTGATCTCCGTCACGCATCCTACAACCATCGTCCATTCCCCGATTCCGTTTTTTTCTGTGCTAGTATATGTGCACGAACCCATGATTGTACATGATACTATAGTTTTGTGGTTTTGAAAATCTTTTTTGTGTGGCGGGTGGCGCCCGTGCGGCGAAGGAGCGGCATTGGCATGCCATTTATAGCGGACCATCTTTCCTTATTCACAATTTTGGTGTACAATAATACGATATACGCCCATTTCGCAGCTGGCCCCGCTTCTCCGCGGCCGCCGCCGCAAGGAGCATCTTTCATGCAGCAGTATGTGCAATTCGAGAATGTGAGCAAGGTATACCACACGGGAGAGGTGGAAACGCTGGCGCTGCGGCAAGCCAGCTTCGAGGTGCGCGAGGGCGAGTTTTGTGTCGTCGTGGGGCCGTCGGGCGCGGGAAAGACGACCATCCTCAACATCCTGGGCGGCATGGATGCGCCCACCGGCGGCATCGTGCGGGTGGACGGCGCAGAGATATCCGCCTACAACCAGCGCCAGCTGACGGCCTACCGCCGCTACGATGTGGGGTTCGTGTTCCAGTTCTACAACCTGGTGCAAAACCTGACCGCCCGCGAAAACGTGGAGCTGGCAAGCGAGATCTGCCGGGAGCCTCTGGACGCGGGCGCGGTGCTGGAGATGGTGGGCCTTGGCCACCGGGTGGACAACTTTCCCGCTCAGCTTTCGGGCGGGGAGCAGCAGCGGGTGGCCATTGCGCGGGCGCTGGCCAAGAACCCGAAGCTGCTCCTGTGCGATGAGCCTACCGGCGCGCTGGACGACGAGACCGGCAAGCAGGTGCTGAAGCTCTTGCAGGACCAGAGCCGCCACCACGGCATGACCGTCGTGCTCATCACCCACAACACGGCCATTACACGCATGGCGCAGCGCATCATCCGGGTGAAGAACGGCACCGTCACCGATACGCGCCTGAACGACGCGCCCATCTCCGCAGAGGAGATCGAGTGGTGACGAGATGAAACGAAACTACCGCAAGAACATCTTCCGCGAGGTGCGCTCCACCCTCAGCCGATTTTTTGCCATCTTTGCCATCATCGCGCTGGGCGCGGGTTTTTTCACCGGCCTGAAAAGCACTGGGCCGGACATGGTGGCCACGGCCGACCAATACTACGAGACACAGCATCTGGCCGACTACCGGCTGCTGTCCACCTTTGGCATCACGCAGGACGACGTGGACGCCCTGCGGCGACAGCCGGGGGTGGGCGCCGTGATGCCCGCCCACAGCGTGGACGTGCTGGTGGACATCCCCGAGGGCACAGCCCCCATGCGGCTGCTCGCCCTGCCCGGGGACACGGCGGAGGACAACCTTGATTACATGAACCGCCCGGTGGTGGAGGAGGGGCGCATGCCCCAAAACCCCGGCGAGTGCCTGGCCGACGGCGTGTGGTTCACAGAGATCGGCGAAGAGGTGGTCGTCTCGGCCGAGAACGATGCGGACACCCTGGGAAATGTGGCCGAACGCACGCTGACCGTCGTGGGCATCGGGCGCTCGCCCAGCTACATCTCCTTCCAGCGGGGGAACACGAATCTTGGCAGCGGGCGCATCGAGGCGTTCCTCTACGTGCCGGCCGGCGAGCTTACGGGGGAGTACTATACCGAGGTGTACGCCGCGGGCAGCGCGCTGGCGGGGCTGTCCAGCGTGTCCGACGCGTACAAGGACGGCGCCGAAGCCGGCATGGAGACGTTGGAGGATTTTGGCGAAGAGCGGGCGGACGTGCGGTACAAAGAAATTGTGAACGAGGCCGAAGAGGAGCTTGCGAAGGCCGAAAAAGAACTGGACGACGGACGCAGGGAGCTGGCCGACGCCGAAGCGGACGCGGAAGAAAAACTGGCCGAGGCAGAGCAGAAACTGGCCGACGGCCAAGCGGCGGTGGAGGACGGGCGCGCGCAGATATCCCGGAACCGGCAGATGCTGGCCGACGGCGCGGCGCAGGCGGACGGAGCTGCGCAGACGCTGGCCGACAGCCGCGCCCTGCTGGCCCAGAAGGAGACGGAGCTGGCCGCAGGGCAGGCCGCCTACGATACGCAGCTGGCCGCCTACAACGAGGGGCTGGCTGCCTACAACACACAGCTGGCCGTTTACAACGAAGGGCTGGCTGCCTACAACACAAACAAGGCTGCCTACGACACCGCCGCCGCCAACGCCCAGGCCTTCGGCGGGCTTGTGGCGGGCCTGGGGGCGTCTTCTGCCAAACTGAATGCATTGGCGCCCGGCGCCGCAGGCGGCGACGCGGCGTCGATAACGGCTTTTGCGGCCGAGGCGCAGGCCGCTGCCGGCAGCATGGGGGCGCTGGCCGACGCGCTGGACGCCGCGGGCGGCACAGCCGACGCCGGCAGCATACGCGCGGCCGCGCAGGGGGTGCTGGGTTACACGGCGGTGGGTCAGTACGCTCTGGCGGCGGGCACTGTGGCAGCCGTGCAGCCCGGCCTGCAGACGGCGCAGGCCGCAATGCAGGCCGAGCTGGACAAGGCGCTGCCGCCTTTGCAGGCAGCCAAAAAACAGCTGGACGAGGGCAAGGTTACGCTGGACGCTGCCGCCGCCCAGTTGGATGAGGGCAAGGGTGCGCTGGACGCTGCCGCCGCCCAGCTGGACGAAGGGAAGCGCGCGCTGCAGGAGGGCGCGGCCCAGCTGGATGAGGGCGAGGTGACGCTGGCCGCCAGCCGCGCGCAGATGGCCAGCGGCTGGCAGCAGCTGTACAGCGCCGAAGCGGAGCTTGCCGCCGCCGAGACGGAGCTGGCCGACGGCCGCGCCGCCTACGAAGAGCAGAAGCGGGAAGCCGAAGAAAAACTGGCCGACGCCCGCCGGGAACTGGAAGATGGCCAAAAAGAGGTGGACGACGGCCGCGCGGACTTAAAAGCGCTGGAAAAGCCAGAATGGTATGTGCTGGGGCGCGAGGCGAACCCCGGCTACGCGGGCTTTGAATCGGACACGAAGCGGGTGGACTCGATCGCAAATATCTTCCCCATCTTCTTTTTTTTGGTGGCCGCGCTGGTCTGCCTGACTACCATGACCCGCATGGTGGAGGAGCAGCGGACGCAGATCGGCACGTTGAAGGCGCTGGGTTTTGGCAAGGGCAGCATCGCGCTCAAGTATATCCTGTACGCCGCCACGGCCAGCTTTTCGGGCGCCGTGGCCGGGGTCGTCATCGGCTCGTGGGTGTTCCCGGCGGCCATCTGGCACGCGTACCAGATTTTGTACCACATCCCGGGTTTGCAGGCCGGGCTGCACCCGCTGTACGCCCCGGCGTCCATCATCACGTCGGTGCTATGCACCACGCTGGCCACCGTGGCCGCCTGCTACAGCGAGCTGCGCAGCGTGCCCGCCCAGCTGATGCGCCCCAAGGCCCCCCGGCCGGGCAAGCGCATCCTGCTGGAGCGCATCGGCCCCGCCTGGCGGCGGATGCACTTCTCCCAAAAGGTGACGGCGCGCAACCTCTTCCGCTACAAAAAACGCTTTTTCATGACAATCATCGGCGTGGCGGGCTGCACGGCACTGCTGCTCACCGGTTTTGGCCTGAACGATTCGATCACCGGCATCGTGGGTACCCAGTTCGAGCAGATCGACCATTACGACCTGGCCATCTCGCTGAGCGACCCTTCCACCGCGAAGGCGGACAGCGAGCTGAACGACCTGCTGCCGGGCTTGGGCGACGCGCTGTATGTGGAGCAGAGCTATGTGGACGTAGCGCATGGCGGGAGCACGAACGACGGCATGACTACCTACCTGTACGTGGGCGAAGACCCCGGACGCCTGCCCGATTACGTGGACTTTCACGAGAGGGAATCCGGCGGGGCCATCGCCTTCCCGCCCGAAGAGGGGGGCGCCATCGTCACCGAAAAGCTGGCCACCCGGCTGCATGCGAAGGTGGGCGATGCCATCACCCTCACGCTGAACGGCGACGAGCCGGCCAATGTGCGGGTGGCGGGCATCATGGAGAACTACCTGCTCAATTACGTCTACCTCACGCCCGGTACTTTTGAGCAGGCGTTTGGCCATGCGCCCGGCTACAACACCGTGCTGGTGCAGATGCATGACGCCGCAGGGACGACCGACCGCCAGATGGATGATATCCTGGCCGGGCTTGTGGAGACGGAAGGCGTGGCCGGCGCACAGGATGTGGCCTCGCTGCGCGAGCGGTTCGACGACATGCTCTCGTCCCTGGGGGCCGTGGTGTGGGTGGTCATCCTGGCGGCAGCGGCGCTGGCTTTTGTGGTGCTGTACAACCTCACCAACATCAACATCACCGAGCGGGGGCGGGAGATCGCCACGCTGAAGGTACTTGGTTTTTACGACAGCGAGGTGGCCGCCTATGTGTACCGCGAGAACATCATCCTCACGATGATCGGCGCGGCGTTCGGCCTTGTGGGGGGCGTGTTCCTGCACCGGTTCGTCATCGCCGCAGCCGAGGTGGACGAGGTGATGTTCCGCCGTGTAGTACAGTGGCCCAGCTTTGTGTGGGCGGTGGTGTTCACGCTGGCCACGGCGGCGCTGGTGAACCTGGTGATGCTGCGGCGGCTGCGCCGCATAGACATGGTGGAGTCGCTCAAATCGGCCGAGTGAGGCTGTCTCAGGGCAAAGTGATGGACAGGAAGGGCATTTGGGCGTGTTTTGGCGCGCCTTGGGAGGGCTGGAGATGGACGAGCGGGAGCAGATGGGACTGAAAGAGCGAAAAGCCGCGATGCGCGCGGCCGTGCAGGCACAGGTGGACGCGCTTGCGGACGGGTACCTGCAGGAGAGCGACGCGGCCATCACGGCCGCATTGCTGGCGCGGCCGGAGCTGGCGGCGGCGGGAACGGTGTTCTGCTACGTGAGCATGGGACGGGAGCCGGACACCCGCGCGCTGATAGAGGAGCTGCTGCGGGCGGGCAAGACGGTGTGCGTGCCCCGCTGCCTGGGTGGCGGCGTGATGGAGACACGGCGCATCGATTCGTTCGACGCGCTGCACCCCGCGCCGTTCGGCCTTTTGGAGCCGGGCGAGGACAGCCCGCTGGTGCCGCCCGAGGGCATAGAACTGGTGGTGGCGCCCTGCGTGGCGGCGGACAAGAACGGCGGCCGGCTGGGGCATGGCGCGGGGTACTACGACCGGTTCCTTGCGAAGGTGCGCTGCCCGGTGGTCTGCCTCTGCCGGGGAGCGCTGCTGCAGGAAGAGGTGCCCGCCGGGCCGCGGGACGTGGTGATGGACCTGGTGCTGACCGAGGAGGGCGCCTGGCCGCAGGGCGGCATCTGAGACTGCAGACAAAGCATCTGTGCAGATAGCCGCAGCAGGGGCGGCGGATATTCCCCGCAGCGCTCTGCCGCTATCGTTGTCTTCCATCTGAGAGGCAGCGATGTGGTATCCGGCGGACCGGCTGCCAGACATTCCGTTTTTTTGAGGTGACACATGCAGACAAAACGAGGGCTACGAAGGCGCGCGCGGGTCAGCAGAATGCTCAGCTGCCTTCTGGCGGCCTGCCTGGCGGCCGGAGTGCTTGCGGGCTGCGAGGGCGCGGCCCAGCGGGCGGAGATCGTGCTGCTGACAAGCCCCGGGCCGTTGGAGGCGTCGTCCTTCAGCCAGAGCGCGTGGGACGGGGTGCGGCTGTACGCCGGGATGAACGACAGGACGAGTTACTACTATCAGCCGGCCGGCGACGACGAGGAAGCCCGAGAAGAGACGCTGGAGCGGGCCATCCTGGTGGGGGCGCAGCTGGTGCTGATGGCAGGGACGGCCTACGCTGACACCGCCGCCACCGCCCAGGAAGCCCATCCGGACGTGAGCTTTGTGCTGCTGGGGGGTGAACCGACAGGCGGCTGTGCGGCCAATACGTCGGCGGCGGAGTTTGCCGTGGAACAGGCGGGGTACCTTGCCGGCTATGCCGCTGTGGCCGAAGGCTACACGGCGCTGGGCTTTTTGGGCGAGGGGCCGGACGGTGAAAGCGTCGCCTATGGTCTTGGGTTTGCCCAAGGGGCAAACGCCGCCGGCAAAAAGCTGGACGTGAAGGTGACATTGCGGTACGATTATAGCAGCACCGCGGCCGCCTCCGCCGACAGGCAGCAGCATGCGGCCGATTGGTACAAAGAGGGCACGCAGGTGATCTTTGCATGTGGCGAACAGGTGGACCGCGCCGTGGTGGCCGCGGCGAGCGCGTTGGGCAGCGGCAGGGCGAAGGTGATCGGCGCGGGGGAGGACCGCTCGGGCGAGAGCGAGACGGTGCTCGTGTCCGCCCTGCCGGTGGCGGGCGCAGCCGCGGCCCAACTGCTGAAGGCTTATTACACGGACGCTTTTCCCGGCGGGGAGACGCTGCGCTATGGCACGGCCGAGGGCGCTGTGGCCCTTGCGATGGAAAACGCCAGGCTGCGGCAGTTTACGCAGGCCGATTATGATACGATATACGCAAAACTGGCCGCAGGCAAGGTGCATGCGTACACCGCCGCCAAGGGCGAAGAGGAGATGCCCCTCTCGCCCGCCGGCCTTGGGCTGAAGCTGAACTATCTGGATTTGCAGTACGAGTACGCAGCGTGATTACAGGTTCCAAAACCCAAAGGGGGCGGACGGCGTGCGGATGGTGGATATCATTGCAAAAAAGCGGGACGGCCACGCGCTGGGCGCGGAGGAGATAAGCTACGTGGTGGACGGTGCGGCGGACGGCAGCATCCCGGACTACCAGCTGGCTGCCCTGCTCATGGCCATCTGCCTGCGGGGCATGGACGACGGGGAGACGACCGCCCTCACGCTGGCCATGGCGGCCTCGGGGAAGACAGTTGACCTCACAGCCATTCCCGGCCCCAAGGTGGACAAGCACTCCACCGGCGGTGTGGGCGACAAGACAACCCTTGTGGCGGGGCCGCTGGCCGCCGCCTGCGGCGTGAAAGTTGCCAAGATGAGCGGCCGGGGGCTTGGGCACACGGGCGGCACCATCGATAAACTGGAGGCTATCCCCGGTTTTGGCACGAACCTTACGCGCGAGGCGTTCATGCAGCAGGTGGAGCGTATCGGCATCGCCATTGCCGCGCAGGGAGCGGGCCTTGTGCCGGCAGACAAGAAACTGTACGCCTTGCGCGATGTGACGGCCACCGTGGGCAGCATCCCGCTGATTGCCGCCAGCGTGATGAGCAAGAAGCTTGCCAGCGGGTGCGATGCCATCCTGCTGGACGTGAAGGTGGGCAGTGGGGCGCTGGTAGCGGGGATGGAGCAGTCGGTTGCGCTGGCGCAGGCCATGGTGCGCATCGGCCGCGGGGCCGGGCGGCCCACGGCCGCGCTGGTGACCGATATGGACACCCCGCTGGGCGCCGCCGTGGGCAATGGCGTGGAGGTGGCCGAGGCCGTGCAGGTGCTGCGTGGCGGGGGGCCTGCAGACACCCGCGCTCTCTGCCTGGAGCTGGCGGCCGGCATGTTGCGGCTGGGGGGCATGGGCCCGGCGGAGGGCTGCCTTGCAGCGGCCACCCGCGCGCTGGACGAGGGGCGCGGCCTTGCAAAGCTGCGCGAGCTGGTGGCCGCACAGGGCGGTGACGTCGCATACATAGACGAGCCACAGCGCCTGTGCGAAGCGGCCTGCACGATGGAGGTACCCGCGCCGGGCGACGGGTATATCGCCGGCATGGACGCCCGCCGTGTGGGGGAAGCCAGTGTGGTGGCGGGTGCCGGACGGCTGCGGAAGGACGACGCCGTGGACGAAACGGCCGGGCTTGTGCTGTGCGCAAAAACGGGGGACGCCGTGCGCCGGGGCCAGCCGCTGGCCCGCCTGCAGGGCGCCGACGCGTACAAGCTGCGCGCCGCCGCGCAGCTGTTGGGCACCGCCTGGCGGCTGGCCGAAGAACCGCCCCCGCCCGCAAAGCTGGTGCGCGCGCGGGTGGATGAAAACGGCGTTACCTGCCTGTGATTTGTGGGGCAAGAGAGGTGAGATGATGCGGGCATTTTTCGACGGGCTTTTGCATAATCACGTGTTGCTGGCCGCCATCCTCAGCTGGGTGGCCGCGCAGCTCATCAAGACGGTCATCTTCTGGGTGCGCAACAAGAAGGTGTCCTTCGAGCGGTTGTGGGGCGCGGGGGACTTCCCCAGCGCGCACACGGCCGCCGTGGTGGCCACGGCGGTGTCTGTGGGGCAGACGATGGGCGTGGCGTCGCCGGTGTTCGGGCTGGCGGTGGTGTTTGCGGGCGTCGTCATCTACGACGCGCTGGGTGTGCGCCGGCAGGCCGGCCTGCACGCGCGGGTGCTGAACATGATGATGAAGAAGGACCAGCACGACATCACCCGTTATGTGCCCAAAAAGCGCAAGGAACTGAAGGAACTGCTGGGCCACACGCCGGTGGAGGTGGCCAGCGGTGCGGTGCTGGGCGTCGTGATGAGTTTGGTTGTACCGTGGACGCGATGAGAGCTTCGTGGGTACGGTAAAAGAAGGCCGCGCGGGCAGGGAGCCCGCGCGGCCTGTTTGTTTCCTGTTTGTTTTGTGTAAACATGCCTGTTTGCATGCGGGATTCAGGCCTTTTTGAACAGAGCATGGACGATGAAGAGCCCGCCCCCGACGCCCAGCAGGCTGAGGGCCAGGTTGAGCAGGATGTTGCCCGAGGCCACGAGGTATCGGCCGTCGCCCAGCATCTGCACCGTCTCGGCGCTGAAGGTGGAAAAGGTGGAAAGGCCGCCCAGCAGGCCGGTGGTGAGGAAGAGCTTCGTTTTGGGCGCGAGGGTGACCGAGTGCTGTTCCAGCCCGATGATGACGCCGATGGCGACGCCGGCGACCACGTTGGAGAGGAGGGTGCCCAGCGGGAAGGACCACTGCAGCAGCAGGGTGGCCTTCGTGATGGCGAACCGCAGGCAGGCGCCGATGAAGCCGCCCAGGCCGACGGCCAGGAATTCCCATATCACGGTGTGCGCCCCCTTCCTCTTCTCTCCCCTGCCCGCGGGCGCCCTTATGCGTCCAAGGCGGGCTTTGCGTCCTTCGCCGTGCGGATGATGTCGGCAAGGCGGGTATTCAGCGCCTTTTGTTCCTCGCGTGAGAGGGCGCCCACGTCGATGGCGGGCAGGATACAAAAGCGCACATCTGCGCTCTGCACGCGGTAGTGGTTGCCCTCCAGAAGACGATAGGTGCCGTTGATGGCCAGCGGAACGATGCGTGCGCCTGTCTTTTGCGCCACCCGCACGGCGCCGGGCTTGAAGGGGCCCATCTCGCTTGACATGGAGCGGGTGCCCTCGGGGCAGATGATGACCGAGCGGCCCCGGTTGATGAGCTCCTCCGCCTCGCGCAGGGCGCCGGCCGCGGCGCGGATGTCGTCCCGTTCGACGAAGATGCCGTCCAGCGCGCGGATCCACAGCCCCAGAAAGGGGATCTTGCCCAAGCTGCTTTTGGCCATGATGGCGTGGGGGGCGTCCAGGTAGTTCAGCAGGATGGGGATGTCCAGGAAGCTTTGATGGTTGGACACGAACACCACGGCCTCGCCGTTTTGGGGCAGGTTTTCGCGGCCTTCCACGCTGAGGCGCAGGCCAATGTGCCCAAACAGGCGGGTGGCCCAGCGGTCCATCTGGGCCGCCAGTATCTCATCCGCCTCGGCCTGCCGGCCCTCGCGTTTCAACTTTTTTATCCGGAGGTACCAGGGCGTGCGGCCCATAAAGTAGAAGATGATCCAGACGGCCCAGACAAGGGTTTTCAGCATGCAAGAGGGCTCCTTTCACGCAGATTTCCGGGTGGGCAAGTGCGCTACAACGGCTCGGGCCGGGTGACGTTGCGCAGCCACTTGCGGCTTTTGTACCGCCATAAGGCAAAGGGGATCTTGAGAAATTCGTCGCACAGGATGATGATGAACACCACCTCGATTGGCCAGTGGAAGACGAACGCCGCCAGCGCCCCGAACAGGATGCTGCCCAGCCACAGGCAGCCAGCGTCGATGTACAGGCCGAAGCGGGTGTCGCCCCCGGCGCGGAAGACGCCCACGATGAGCGTGGCGACCACCGACTGTGCAATGACGTACAACGCCAGCCAGAGCAGGATGATGGAGAGGTAGTGAGTGGCCAGCGGCGAAAGCTGTGCAAAGGGCAGGATGAACGGCCGTATGACGAGGATGAGCACCGCGCCACACACGCCGGCGATGAGCGCCAGGCGCAAGAGACGGGAGGTATAGGCTTCGGCTTTTTCCGTCTCGCCCGCGCCAAGCGCCTTGCCCACCATCACGCCGGTGGCGGCGGCGATGCCGAAGCAGACCACGGTTGCCAGCTGGCGCATTACGGTGCCCACGCTGCCGGCGGCGGCGGCCTGGGCACCCAGGTGCCCCAGGATGACCGAGTTGGCCGCGATGCCAAGGCCCCACAAGAGCTCGTTTAGCACAGTGGGAACGGCGTAGCGGATAAAATCGTCGAACAGCAGCTTGTGCCGGGCGAGCAGGTCGCGCAGGCGCAGGCGGATGGGCGAGCGGGTGAAGAGATATATGGCCACGATGACCACCTCCAGCGCGCGGGCGCAGGTGGTGGCCAGCGCGGCGCCGGCGGCGCCCATGGCCGGTGCGCCGAACAGGCCGAAGATGAGGATGAAGTTGAGCCCCACGTTCACGAAGAAGGAGATGAGGTACACCACGGTGGAGATGATTACCTGTTCCACACTGCGCAGCACGATGAGGAGGGTGTTGGTGAACGCCATGCACACAAAGCTGGGCGCCACATAGCGCAGGTACAGCACACCCTGTGCGATGAGGGCGGGATCGGGCGTGAAGATGCGCATGAGTGTGCCGGGAATGAAGAGCGCGGCGGCGGCGAACAGGATGCCGGCCAAGAAAGAGAAGCGCAGCGTGATGGCCAGCACGGCGGAGATGGCGCGGTTGTCGCCCCGGCCCCAGTACTGGGCGGTGAGCACCGAAGCGCCCGAAGAGAGCCCAAAGTAAAGCAACAGCAGCACGAAGGGCACCTGGGCGGCCAGCGACGCGCCGCCCAGCACCACCTCGCCCACGCGGCTGAGCATGAGCACGTCGGCGCTGTTCACGCCCACATTGATGAGGTTTTGCAGTGCCAGGGGCACCACCAGCGCGGCCACCGAACGGTAGAACGCTTTGTTACTTATCTTGTTGTTTGCTTGCAGGGTCATGGGTGCTCCTTACGTAAGGACTGGGCCCCAAATGCGGGCCCGTAAATCTTATAATAGCATATTCCGCCGGACGTTTCGAGGGGGACGGCACAATTTTTGCGCAGGCGTGTTTGCGGCGGAGCGGCATACGTGTTACAATACCGGTTAGAATGACTATAGGCGGCGCCCTGCCGCCAAACACGCGGCAAAGGAGAGGGTGCGCATCCGCGCTAGCATCGTACTGCCCAACCTGAACGGCGCCGGCTGGCTGGAGCCCTGCATCCAGAGCCTATACGCGCAGACCGTGCGGGATTTTGAGCTCATTATCATAGATAACGGCTCCACCGACGAGAGCCTGGCCGCCGCCCGCGCCTGGGCGCAGCGGGACAACTGCCGGCTTGTGGAGAACGGCCGCAACACAGGTTTTTCGGCGGCGGTGAACACCGGCATCCGCATGGCCGGGGCGCCGTATGTGCTGCTGTTCAACAACGACGCCTTTGCGGCGCCGGACATGCTGGAAAAGTTGCTTACGGCCATTGAACGGGAGCCGCACGCCTTTGCCGTGCAAAGCCTGATGCTGCGCCACGCCGAGCCTGAAAAGGCCGATGACGCGGGGGATTTTGTCACATTGTTCGGCTGGGCGTACAAGCGGGGAGACGGCCTTGACGCCGCGCAGTACCAGAGGCGGAAGCCGGGGCGGGTGTTCTCCTGCTGCGGGGGCGCTGCGCTGTACCGCAAGGCGGTGCTGGATGAGATCGGCCTGTTCGACGAGACGTTTTTTGCCTATTTTGAAGATGTGGACATCGGCTGGCGGGCCAACAGCCTGGGCTACAAAAACCTGTTGGAGCCCGCCGCCCGCTGCACGCACATCTGCGGCGCAACCACCGGCGGGGCCACCGGCGCGCGCTACAACGACTTCAAGAGCATCCAGAGCGGGCGCAACAGTCTGCTGCTGCCTGTGAAGAACATGCCTGTCGTCATGCTTGTCCTCAACAGCCCGTTCGTATTCATCGGATATCTGGTGAAGGCGCTGGTCTTCCGCCGCCGGGGCTATGCCAAGGCGTGGAACCAGGGCATGCGGGAGGCTTTCCGCGCGTGGAAGACACTGGACAAGCCGCGTTTCCGCCTGCGCAACCTGCCCTACTATTTCTGGGTGGAGGGCAGCTTGATCGCGGGGTGCTTCGGCTACGCGTGGTACCGGGTGAGAAGGTTGTTTGCGTAAGGGAAGAGTGGGGAATTGAATTTGTAGACAGTGCGATGTCCGATACAAGCAGCCGGCGCTCCTCCGCTCAGAGCTGTCGCTGCTCCTGGGAGTTCACATGAAATGTGAACTCCAGAGCCTGAGCCACGAAGCACCGCCTACTCGTATCGGACAGGGAGCCAGGCAGGCTGACAAGCCCAAATGATTTCCGGCAAAAAACAAACACCGGGTGGGCGCACCGCCCGAATAAGGCAACTGGCCGCAAGGAGGAGACAAAACAATGAACGAGAACCGCCAATTTGTACTGGACAAGCAGCTGGAACGGGTGAAGGCCGCGCTGGAGAAAAACCGCATGGTGGCGCACATCGTGCCCACGGCGGCGGACGTAGCGCCTCTTGTGAAGGCGCTTTTGGCCCCGGGCGAGAGCGTGGCCAACGGCGGCAGCGCCACCGTGGCCGAATGTCCCGGCCTGTACGACCTTTTGCGCAGCGGCGACTATGACTACATCGACCGCGACGCCGTGCCCCCGCCCGAGAAACCGCCATTGGCGCGGCAGGCGCTGCTGGCAGACAGCTACATCGCCTCGGCCAACGCCGTCACCGAGGCGGGCGAGATCGTGGAGATGGATGGGATTGGAAACCGGGTTGCGGCCATCGTGTACGGGCCGGCCAAGGTGATCCTGATCGTGGGGCGGAACAAGATAGCCCCCGACCTGGAGGCCGCCCGCCGCCGGGTGCATGATATTGCCGCGCCGGCCAACACGCACCGCTTCGGCGCCGCCACACCCTGTGCCACCACCGGCAAATGTACCGATTGCTCCTCGCCTGACCGCATCTGCAGCATCGAACTGATTCTGCACCAGCAGAAGGTGGAGGGGCGCATCCAGGTGATCCTGGTGGGCGAAGACCTGGGCTTTTGAGGAACGGGTCGATGTGATTTTTATAGAAAAGCCCCTGCCGCAAGGCAGGGGCTTTGATACTGTTCTGAAAGGGGCGGCCTAACGCACCGGAACAGTGGGCAGCGCGGGCTCCGGGGCCGCCTGCGCCGGTGCGGGCAAGACAAGATCTTGCACGGTGGCGGCGCTGGTGTGGTGGATGGGGTCCCATGTCTTCTTTTTCTTGAAGATGCTGATGAGGTTGATGGGCACCCAGGTGATGAGGAAGAAGCCGAAGTAGAACGCGCCGCGCACGGCGCCGTCGGTGGCGCGGCCCCGGCGGTACACACGCACCATGTTGTACGAGAGGATGATGCAGAGCAGGAAGAAACCGATAATGCCCGCCCCCACAAGCGCCAGCGCCAGGCTGGGGGGCATCAGGTCGAACCGGACGATGCGGATGGCCAGAAGCACGGCGGACGCGATGGTGGTGACAGTGGAGATGAGCTGGATGATGGGATACATATAGGTGAGGGCGAGGTCGAAGTAGACCCAGCGGCGCTCGCGCAGGCCCATCTCGATGAGCGAGCTGAGGTGCGTTTCCATGCCCTGCACGCTGCCGGTGCTCCAGCGGCGGCGCTGCTTCCACGACTGCTTGAAGGTGAGGGGCTGTTCGTCGTAGATGACGGCGGAGGGGACATAATGCACCTTCTCGCCGGCCAGCAGGCACTGGGCCGAGAACTCGTAGTCTTCGGTCATCGTATGGGTGTGCCAGCCGCCCAGCCGCTGCAGGAGCGAGCAGTCGATCATGAAGCCGCTGCCGTTGATGAGCGCCGAGAGACCCAGCGCGTCGCGGCCGGCGTTGTAGAATTTGCTCAGGATCCAGTAACAGACCGAGTAGCAGGTGGAAACGGCCGTATCGGTGGGGTTTTTGCTGTCGCGGAAGCCCTGCACCACCTTCATGCCCCGGGCGCGCGCGTTGTTCATCTTCTGCAAAAAGTCCGGGTGCACCAGGTTGTCGGCGTCGAACACGCAGAGCGCGTCGTACCGCTGGGAGGCCAGCAACATGTCCACCGCCTGGGTGAGCACCTGGCCCTTGCCGGTGATGACGCCCTGCGGCTGGAAGATGCGCGCGCCGTGCTCCACGGCCACGCCGCGGGTGTTGTCGGTGCAGTTGTTGGGCGCCACGTAGATGTCCACGAGGCCCTTGGGGTAGTGCTGGGCGCGCAGGCTGTCCACCAGCTGGCCGATGACCGTCTCTTCGTTGCGCGCGGCGATGAGTATGGCAAAGCGGGTGCTGGGCGGGGCGGCGGGCAGGTCCTTCTTCTTCTTCACGCCGCACATGCCCAGCACAAAAAAGTATACACTATACAAGCTGAAGATGGCGCCGATGACGAGCAACAGGACAAGCACCGTTCCAAGCAGACTGGGGTTCATATATACCAACTCCTTCAGGGGGGTCTTTTGGCTGCGCGCGGGCAGAAGGCCGCATTCGCCGGGCGCCAAAGGGGGTTCACCCAGTAAAACGAGATGCGGGGCAAACAGTTGTCAAATTTGAGAAAATTTTGTAGCGCCCCCCTGGCTTTAGTATAGAAGAGGCGGCGCGCCTATTTGAGCAATTTCTGTCGCTTGGCGGGAACAATAGCGATAAAACGACTGTTATTAGTTTATAACGGGGGGCGTGGTGTCGGCGGGGGGCGTGAAGCCGAGCTGCCCACTCTTGCATCACAGGCCGAACAGGCCGGTCACCTCGCGCCACATCGCGGCCACCTCGGGAGACGCGCCCAGCACGGGAAGCCTGCGCGAGATGAGGGGCAAAAGCGCCACCCCCGCCATGTGCAGGGTTTCCACATCCCGCCCAAGGCAGAGGGCTATGGCGTCGTACAGGGCGGGAGGCGCCACGGTGAGGATGCGCTCCAACAGGGGGACCTCCTGCGCGGACAGCGTGGCGGCGGACACCTCGGCAAGGGCCAAATACAAATCCTGCCAATGTGCCTGGGGCAACGTTTCGTCGCCCGCCTGCGTGCCCCGCCACAGGGGATTTTGCACAAACCGGGCCACAAGATCCTGCACGGCGGTATTCAGTTCCCCCACCACCACCTGCATGGTGGTGAAATATACGTCGCGGGCGGGGCGCCCCTGGATGTACTTGTCGTAGACGATCAGGTACAAAAGGTCGCAACGCACGGCGTGGGCGGCGGCCAGATAGGCCCGCTTGTCCGACGCTTTGTCCATCCAACGCAGCAGTGCGGCGGCGGCGTGTCGCGCATCCGTCTTGCGGGTGCAGCGAAGGTATTCTTCGGCGGCGCCGGGCAGGTCGGGGTCGAGGTCCAGCGCGGCGGCGCAGCTTTTCTCCGCCGCGGGCAGCCGGCCCGCTTCGCGCAGGCAGACCGCCATGCGCAGATGTGCGGCGGGGTAGCTGGCATCCGCCAGGTTCTCGGAATACCCGCCCTCCTCCGCAAAGCCCTCACGCAGCTTTACGGCCTGCTGGTAGCAGGACAGGGCATCAGGCAGGTCGCCTTGCTCGAAGTGCGCGTTGCCCGCGATCAGGTGGGCCGTGGGATGGAGCGGGAATCGCGCCAGCGCCAACTCGGCCAGGCGGCGGCGGGCGGCCCGCCATACAGCCTCTTCCTCGGGGTTTGCGTATCCCGCCAGCTGCAGCGCCCTCTCCCAGCCCAGCAGTGCCCGCATGGCGATGGGCGTGGGTTCCCGTTCCTTTTCCAGAAAGCGCTCGAAATACTCCCACGCTTCGGCGTAGCGGCAGAGGGGCAGTAGCGTCTGCCCCAGATAGAAGGGCAGCAGAGGATCGGCATCTCCCTCCTGCTGCAAGCGCTCCAGGATGAGCAGGTTGCGCTGCATCTTGGCGCGCCCCACGGCGCCCATATAGCCGTCGTGTTTGATGGTCACCTCGTCTGGCGGGGCATGCACCGTGTGCAGGGGCCTGCCCGCCCGGAGCAGATGCTCGTGGATGGCGCCGTGGTAGCGGATATCCTCGCCGCACCGGAAGGCCCGGGTGGCCGGCGTGAAGGGTGTCGCCCCGCGGGGCGTGCCGGCGGCGCCCATCAGTTCCATCCGGCGCAGGCTCACGGCTTCGATTTCGGCGGGCAGCTTTTCCAGCATCTGCCGCAGCTTTTGGGCGCCCCGCCCCTCAAAGAACTCGTCCGCATCCAAAAAGAGCACCCAGTCTCCGGTGGCATGGGCCAGGGCCTCGTTCTTGGCGGCGGCAAAATCGTCCCGCCAGGCAAAATCGAACACGCGCGCGCCCAGATTTTGGGCGATGGCACGCGTTTCGTCCGTAGAGCCGGTGTCCACCACGATGATCTCGTCCACGGCTGCGCGGTAGCTGTCGATGCACCGTGCGATACACCGTTCTTCGTCCTTTGTGATCATACAGGCTGAGAGTTTCATCGTTTCTCTTTCCTATCCGCTGCTCTCCCCGGCTACCTTTTGTCTCCAGGCGGACATGCCTTAGGCGTGGTTTTGCCTGTATTGCAGATAGCTCTCCAGTATCACGGTGGCGGCCACGGCGTCCAGCAGCTCCTTGCGCTTTTTGCCGTAGGTGCCCGTCTCGCTCAGTATGCCCGCGGCGCTTTTGGTGGTGCCGCGTTCATCCCAGTATTCCACCGGGATGGGAAGCAGTTTTTGCAACATTTCGCCCAGTTTGCGGCTTTTTTGTGCGCGGGATCCCTCGGTGCCATCCATGTTCACGGGCAGGCCAAGCACGACCATACCCACCTCGAACTCGCGGCTGGCGTACACAAGGGCCTCGGCCAGCTTGGCCATGCTCTTTTCCTTCAGCACGCCCACCGGGCTTGCCAGCGTCTCTGTGCGGTCGCACACGGCAAGGCCGGTGCGGGCGTCGCCATAGTCCACGGCCATGATCTTCATGCCTCGGGCTCCTCTTCGCGCGCGCTGTCTGCAGTTCCGCCTGCGGCTGCACTGGGCGCGGGCAGCGGCTTCATGGTGGGGAACAAGAGTACATCGCGGATGCTCTTCTGCCCGGTGAGCAGCATGATGAAGCGGTCGATGCCGATGCCGATGCCACCGGTGGGCGGCATGCCGTACTCCAGCGCCGTGAGGAAATCCTCGTCCACGCCGGAGGCCTCGTCGTCGCCCTGCTGGCGCAGAAACTCCTGGTATTCGAAGCGGGCGCGCTGGTCCAGCGGGTCGTTCAGTTCGCTGAAGGCGTTGGCGTATTCCCGCCCGCCGATGAACAGCTCGAACCGCTCGGTGTAGCCGGGGTGCTTCGGATCCTTCTTGGAGAGGGGGGAGATCTCCACCGGGTGGCCGGTGACGAAGATGGGCTGGCGCAAATCTTCCTCGCAGAACTGCTCAAAGAAGAGGTTGAGGATGTCCCCCTTGCGGTGGCGCGCCTCATACGCCACGTCCTTTTCGTCGGCGGCGCGTTTGGCGGCCGCGTCGTCCGGCAGAGCGTCGAAATCCACGCCGGTCTTTTCGCGCACGAGCTGCAGCATCGAGACGCGGCGGAAGGGGGATTCGAGGTCGAACTCCTCGTCGCCCAGCGCGGCAACGGCATTCCCGTCCAGCACGCGGCGCGCCACGTCGCGCATCAGGTTCTCGCACAGGTCCATCATGCCCTCGTAGTCGGTGTACGCCTCGTACAGCTCCATCATGGTAAATTCCGGGTTGTGGCTGGGGTCCATGCCCTCGTTGCGGAAGTTGCGGCCGATCTCGTACACTTTATCGAAGCCGCCCACGATGAGACGCTTCAGGTACAGTTCCAGTGCGATGCGCAGGTACATGGGTAGGTCCAGTGTGTTGTGATGGGTGATAAACGGGCGAGCAGACGCGCCGCCGGCCTGCACCTGCAATACCGGAGTCTCCACCTCCATGTAGCCGCGCCCGTCCAGCCAGGCGCGTATCTCGCTGATGATGCGGCTGCGCATCTCGAAGGTCTTTTTCACATCGGGGTTCACGATGAGGTCGAGATAGCGCTGGCGGTAGCGCAGCTCCTGGTCGCGCAGGCCGTGCCATTTTTCGGGCAGGGGCAAGAGACTTTTGGCCAGCAGCACAATCTCATCGGCCGCGACGCTCACCTCGCCCATCTTGGTGCGGAACACCTCGCCCTTCACGCCCACGATGTCGCCGATATCGAACTTTTTAAAGTCCGCATACGGGTCTTCTCCCACAGCGTCGCGCTTTACATACATCTGGATGGTGCCCGAGGTGTCGCGCAGGTCGGCAAAGCTGGCCTTGCCCATCACGCGCTTGCTCATCATGCGGCCGGCCAGGCACACCCGGCGGCCGCCGCCCGCGTGCTCCCCGCCCGCGTGCTCCCCGCCCTCGGGCGGGTCCACGAAGGTATCCTTCACCTCGGCGGCGTAGGCATCCACCGGGTAGCTTGTGTTCTCGAACGGGTCTTTTCCCGTCTCCTGCAACATGCGCAGCTTCTCCCGGCGCACGGCAACCAGTTCGCCATAGGCGGCTTCGGTCATCTCCGGCGCCGGGGCGTCCGCGCCCGGAGCCTGTGGGTTTTGTTCCTTTTCGTTGGCCATCTGTTCCCCCTGCTTTGTGGTGGATGCACGCGCTGCAAAACGGCGCGGGAATTCAAAATCCAACACATTATACCATAAACAAGCGCACGGATAAAGTATCCGTGCGCTTGTTTGGCGAAAGGGCTACATATATTGGCGATACACTCTAATAATGGAACTTCTTCTTCATTTCCGCCTTGAAGCTTTGGGGCGAGAAGAGGTAGAACCCAAGAACGGTGAGCAGCGCGTAAGCCAGGGCCACGACGCTCGTCCAGAGCACGGTGCACAGTGAAAAGAGGAAGAAGACAAGCGGGATGCCGCTGATGAACAGGGTAGCCAGCAGGTAGCCCAGGTAGTCCTTGTAGCCGGTCTTGTGGCGCACGGCGTAGATGGTCATGCACAAAACGATGGCCACGGTAATGAACGGGATGACATAGGTGGTGGCCCACATGTGGAAGCCGGTGCTGAAGTCCAGCACAAAAAGGAAGACGGAGGCCAGCAGGTAGCTGAGCAGGATCTTGCCACCGGGAATGAGTTTTTTACTGCGCACCGTGCGCACAAAGCCCCAAAAACACAACACGCCGGAGATGACGATGAGCGACCAGAAGTTTTCGGCCAGCGAGTAGGTGAAGAGGTTTACCAAAAAGCAGATGACTGCCCCGATGACGCAGAGATAAAAGAGCAGCCGCCGCACGCTGAACGCCTTGATGACCCGGTAGGCGTCGCGGTAGTCGGGGTATGCCTCGTCGGGCAGGTCGCGGAAGTCCACCCGGGTGCCGCACAGCGGGCAGTGGGTGATGCCCTCCTCCACGGCCACGTTGCAGTTTCTACACTTGAGCATCGCCGACCCCCCAATGGTTTGTGTACAGGTTCACCTGCAGGCCCTGGGCGGCCAGGTTGGAAAAGAATGCCTGGCCGATGTCCGCCTCGCGGATAGAGCGGGAGAAGCAGATGGTCATGCGTCCGCCCACCGAGCAGGCAGACACGTTCACCGGGCTTTTTTTGGTGGGGTATAGGTTCACCTCGAAGTATTTGACGAGCGACAGCATCCCATCCGGGAGTTCGATGCGGCCAAGGTTGGAGAAGGTGAACGTCTTTTTTGTCTCGCCAAAGAAGTTGAAGCCGAACTTGATGCCCAGGCGCTTCAGGAACAGCGGCGCAAAGCGGGCGCCCACGTTGCGCTCGAAGCGCGCGTTGTTCGAGAGGATGCGCTGCAGGTTGTCCTTCTGGGTCTTCTCCTTCAGCTGCGAGGTGGCGCTTGCAAGGATCTCTTCGAAGGAGGTGTCTGTGGCGGGCAGGTATTCCAGGTTGACAAGGCAGAAAAAGTTGCGCAGCGTTTTGGAGGGGAAGGCTCCCCGCAGGCTGACCGGCACAGCGGCCACCACCGGCTTGTGGTTGTTGCTGCGGTAGCGCAGGCGCACCTCGTATATCGAGTAGATGAGCTGGGCGGCGAGGTAGGAGGTGATGGTGGCCCCCTGGGCGCGGGCCAGCGCGGCCAGCTGGGCGGCATCCACCACGCCGGTGGTCACGTTGTGGCCATACGGCTCGAAGGCGGTGCCGCGGATGCGGTAGGCGTCGGGCACCGGTCGGCGCTCGGCGGGCACGTCCTCGTAGTAGCCGGCGAAGCTGTCTTCGGCCTCGTAGTAGGAGGCGCCCTCCTCGGCCAGCAGGATCTTGCCCTGCGGGTCGATGGAATGGCCGGCGAAGGTGAAATAGTAGTACAGGATGCTCTTGAGCAGCTCGAAGGCGCCCTGCCCGTCGGTGAGCGAGTGGTACACCTCCAGCGATACGCGGCTGTGGTAGTAAAAAATCTTCAGCAGGTAGCCGTTGTTCTCCTTGGGGTCGAAGTAGGCGCAGGGATAGCTGTGTTCCTCCTGTACAAGGAAGGTCTGGCGGTTTTCGTCCAGGTAGTTCCAGAACACGCCGCTGCGCAGCCGCAGGAAAAGCATGGGAAAGCGGTCGTACACGTGGTCGGTGGCTTTTTGCAGCAGGGCGGGGTCCACCGGGTCGCGCAGGACGACAGCCAGCCGGTACACCGACGAGTTGCGCTCGTGGGACACCGGTGGAAAAACCTTAGCCGCGTTGTCCAGCCTGTACCAATCGCTCATGCGGTCTCTCCCGTCTTTGCAGGATGTTGTTTTACTTTTGGTAGTATACCACAAATCGGGCGAGGGGGACAAAAGTTTGCATCCGATGGCGGTGTGCAAAAAGGCCGGGGCCCTCAAAAAGGGGCCCCGACAAGAATACGGATGTTTTTTAGATGGCGGATTTCGCGATCTCGAGGATCTCGTAGTGCACAAGCGCGCCCGAGGGCAGGTGCACCTCCACGCGGTCGCCAACGCCGTGGCCTACCAAAGCGGCGCCCACGGGCGATTCGTCGCTGATCTTGCCGCCGACGGGGTCAGCCTCGGTGGAGCCGACGATGTCGTACTCGTCCTCCTCGCCGTCCTCGTCCTTCAGGCGCACATGGCTGCCCACCATCACGTGTTCGGTGGTCAGCTCATCCTCGTCGATCACGCGGATATTCTTGAGCATCTTCTCCAGCTCCGCAATGCGGCTCTCGATGAAGCCCTGTTCGTTTTTCGCCTCGTCGTACTCGCTGTTTTCCGAGAGGTCGCCGTAGCCACGGGCCACTTTGATCTTCTCGGCAACCTCCTTGCGGCGCACGGTCTTCAGCTGGTCCAGCTCGTACTCCAGCTTTGTGAGGCCCGCATAGGTGACGACAACTTCCTTGTTGCTTTGCATCTCACATACTCCCAACTGGCAGTAATATGATGAAAAAGCGGCACACCGCCGCTTTTCCATCTCACAGAACAAATGTATTATAGTACAATCTGGTTTTTCTGTCAACCGGCAAAAGAACGTGGTGATTCGATTTTTATTTTGATGGATAGGCTTATTCTTCCTCGTCCTTGTCCACAAAGATCTTTTTGGCCTCCTCCACCACCTTGGCCTTGAGGGTGTCGGGCAGGGGCTCGTAGCGCACGAATTCGAAGTCGAAATAGCCGCGGCCCTGGGTGAGCTGCCGCATGAAGGTGGTGAAATCGTGCATCTCGCTCATGGGCACCTCGGCCTCCACGCACTGCAGGCCCTCGTCGGCGGGGTTCATGCCCATCACGCGGCCGCGGCGCTTGTTCACCTCGCCCATGATGTCGCCTGTGTTCGAGTCCGGCACGTAGGCTTTCAGCGTGCCGATGGGCTCCAGCAGCACGGGGGAGGCGTCGGGCAGGGCGGCCTTGTACGACAGGCGCGCCGCCATCTTGAACGCCATTTCGGATGAATCCACCGGGTGGTAGCTGCCGTCCAGCAGGGTGGCCTTCAGGCCCACCACCGGGTAACCGGCGATCACGCCGCGGTTCACCGCGTCGCGCAGGCCTTTTTCCACGGCGGGGAAGAAGTTCTTGGGCACACTGCCGCCGAACACCTTCTCCTCGAAAACGAACTCGTCGGAATCCGCGGGTTCGAACTCGATGATGACGTCGCCGAACTGGCCGTGGCCGCCCGTCTGCTTCTTGTGGCGGCCCTGGGCCTTCACCTTCTTGCGCAGCGTCTCGCGGTAGGGCACGCGCGGCTCGCCCAGCTCCACCTCCACGCCGAACTTGCCCTTCAGCTTTGCCACCACCACGTCCAGGTGCTGCTCGCCCAGGCCGCTGAGCACCTGCTGCAGTGTTTCGGGATCCAGCCGGAAGGTGAGGGTGCCGTCCTCCTCCACCAGCCGCTGCATGGCTGTGGAGATCTTGCTCTCGTCGCCTTTCTGCTTGGTGCGCAGGGCCATGCTGTAAGAAGGCCGCGGGAAGGCAACGCCAGAGAAGGTGACCATCTTGCCCTTGGCGCAGAGGGTATCGCCGGTGCGGGCGGCGGCCAGCTTTGTGATGGCGCCGATGTCGCCGGCGGTGATCTCGGTGGTGTCGATCTGTTTTTTGCCCCGCATGTAAAGCAGCTTGCCCAGCTTTTCCGGCTCGCCGGTGCGGGCGTTCACCACCTCGGAATCGCCAGAGAGCTTGCCGCGCACCACCTTGACGTAGGACAGCTTGCCCACGAAGGGATCGGCCACGGTTTTGAAGATATAGGCGGCCAGCGGGCCTGCGGGGTCGCATTCCACGGTGACCTCTTTGCCGCCTTCGTCTGCCTGCATGGCGGCGCCGCGCTGGGCGCTGGGCATGAGCAGCTTGAGCAGCTTGAGCACCCGGTCGGTGCCTTCGAGTTTGGGGGCCACGCCGCAGATGATGGGGGTAATGGAGCCGGTCTTCACGCCCATGCGCAGGCCTTCCTCCAGCTCTTCGGCTGTGAAGGGCTCGCCCTCGAAGAATTTTTCCATCAGCGCTTCGTCCGTCTCGGCCACGGCCTCCTGCAGGGCGGCCACCAGGTCGTCCTTGCGGCCGTCCAGCGCCGGCGCGTCCACCACGGTGGCCTTGCCGTCCTTGTAGGTAAAGCCGCGGTCCTCGATGAGGTCCACATAGGTGATCTGCCCGCCCTCTATCTGGGGAACCATCAGCGGACAGACGGAATTGCCGAACTCCGCTTTCAGCTCGTCGAACACTTTATAATAGTCGGCGTTCTCGGTGTCCAGCTTGCTTACGTAGAACATGCACGATTTGCCGGCCTTCTGGGCCAGCTTGTAGGCCTTCTGGGCGCCCACGGTGAGCCCGCTGCGGGCAGACACGGCGATGAGTACGCCCTCGGCGGCCATGATGCCCTCGTACAGACCCAGCTCGAAATCGAACAGGCCGGGCACGTCGATGAGGTTGATCTTGACGCCCTCATATTCCACCGGGGCCACGGCCGCGGACAGCGAGACGCCGCGCTTGGCCTCCTCGGGGTCAAAGTCCATGGTGGTGTTGCCCTCTTCCACCTTGCCCTGGCGGTCGGTGGCTTTGCCGGCAAACAGCAGCGCCTCTGCCAGGGTGGTTTTGCCGGCGTCGGAATGGCCGGCGATCATCACATTGCGGATTTTGTCTGGTGTGAAGCTCATATGCATGTCCCCTTTCCGCCCGGAAAGGCCACAGGGCGGTGAGTTATCGAACGCGCGCCTGCAAAACAATACAGGCGCTCACGTATACGATAGTATCATATTTGCCAAACAATGTCCAAGAAAACATCCAGCTTTTTGACAGGTTTGGCACACAAAATCACCCCAAAGATTTGTGCAATTTGCTGGAATGGCAAATAGGGAAGGGCGTTTGCACTTTGTAGCAAGAGAATGACAAACGAAGAGAGAACGGAAACACAAAAGGGTATCATCAGCCGCAAGCCGAATCACAGACAACATTACTTTGTTGCGTGTGAGGCGGCGCGGAAGGTAG
>JAVBQQ010000019.1:0-2717 GCA_031548875.1 Oscillospiraceae bacterium | reverse complement strand
ATACGCGACAAGCTGGACGGCGTGGTAAAAAACCCAAACTACACAAAATACCTGCAGGACGCCCTTGTGTCCATACGCAACGGGCGGTTCGTGGTGCCTGTGAAGGCCGAGCACCGTAATGAGATCGGCGGGGTCATCCATGATGTATCGGCCAGCGGGGGCACGCTGTTTGTGGAACCCAGCGCTGTGGTGGAGGCCAACGCCAAGGTGCTGCAGCTGCGCAACCAGGAGCAGCAGGAGATCGAACGTATTTTAGGCGATTTTTCGCAGGATGTGGCTGATATTGCGCCCTTTTTTGAGGCCGGGTACGAGGCGATGCTGGAGGTGGACAGGCGCATTGCCAAGGCGGAGCTAGGCCTTGCGATGGATGGTGTGTGCCCCCATGTAAACGAAGAGATGTACTTTTGGCTAGAGGGCGCGCGCCACCCTCTTCTCGACCGTTCCAAAGTTGTGCCGGTGGACATCCGCCTGGGGCGGGAGTATGACACGATGGTCATCACCGGGCCCAACACGGGCGGCAAGACGGTGACGCTGAAAACAGCCGGCCTTTTGTGCGCCATGGCGCAGTTGGGCTACCTGATTCCCGCGCGGGATACGGCCAGTGTGTGCGTGTTTGAGCACATCCTTGTGGACATCGGCGACGAGCAGAGCATCGAGCAGAGCTTGTCCACCTTTTCGGGGCACATGCGCAACATCACAGGCATCCTGGCTGTGGCGGATGCGAAAAGCCTTGTGCTGCTGGACGAGTTGGGCGCCGGTACAGACCCCGCCGAAGGCGCGGCGTTGGCCGTTTCCATCATCGAACAACTGCGCGGCACCGGTGCGCGCATCATGGCCACCACCCATTATGCGGAACTGAAGATGTTCGCCATCGACACAGAGGGCGTGCAGAACGCAGGCTGCGAGTTCGATGTGGACACCCTGCGCCCTACCTACAAGCTCATTGTGGGCGTGCCGGGACGCAGCAATGCGTTTTTGATCGGCGAGAAGCTGGGCATTCCGTCTGGCGTCATCGAGAACGCGCGGCGGCATATGTCCAGCGAGCAGCGGCGCTTTGAATCGGTATTGACGCAGCTGGAAGATCTGAAGCTGGCTATGAAGGCGCAGGAGGAGGAGATAGCGGCCTTACGCTATGCGGCCGACCACCAGCTGGAACAGGCGAAAGAGAAGCGGGATGCGCTCATCCGCCAAGGCGAGCAGGAGCTGGCCGAAGCGCGGCGCCAGGCCAAGACCCTGGCCGATGAGGTGCAGGACAAGGCCTACGGGCTGATCGATGAGATGAAACGGCTTGAGAAAGAGGAGCGCGTGTCGAATGCACGCAAGGCCCAGCGGGCGCGGGAGATCGCGAAGCGCGAGGCGGGGCAGCTATCTGCCCGCAGCCAGGAGGGTGCGGCCCCCACGGTGAAAAACTTTGTACCCCTGCACGAGGTGAGGGTGGGGCAGGAGGTGTACGTTCCCGAGATGGGCAAGCATGCTATGGTAAACACCCTGCCTGACAAGGCAGGCAACGTGGAGGTGCGCATGGGCGCCGTGCGCACCAAGCTGCCGCTGGCACAACTGGCGGCTGTGCCCGGCGTGTCACCAGCCGGCCGGAATGGGGGGCAGCCCGCTCGCAGCACCGGACGTGTGGAGGGCGCCGCACGCCGTACGCCCCAGATGGAGCTGAACCTGCTGGGCATGACGGTGGACGAGGCGCTGATGGAGACCGACCAGTTCATCGATAACGCCGTGATGAGCGGACTTTCAACGATCTACCTCATCCACGGGCGGGGCACGGGAGCACTGCGCACGGCCATCGGCCAGCATCTGCGCCGTCACAAGAATGTGGGCAAGTTCCGCCTGGGGCAGTACGGCGAGGGAGAAGACGGTGTGACGGTGGTGGAGCTGAAGTGAGAGATGAAAACGGTTGATTGTGCTGATTCAACTTTAATAAATCAAATGTTTCGCGGATCATAAAACCGTCTGCCCTGCGGGCAGACGGTTTTATTGTGGTTTTTGCTTATTTATTGCCGCCGGCAGGGAATGGCGGATCGGTCAAATCTCGATGCCATAGGTGACGAGCATCTTGCAAAAGCTCTTCACGTTCTTGAACTGGATACCGGTGATACCCGCCTCAAACGCGGCTTTCGCGTTCTCGGCATAGTCGTCGGCAAAGAGAGTTTCCTGCGGTTTTAAGCTGTATTTTTCAAGCCCGGCGCGGTAGATGGCGGGGTCCGGTTTGCACAGGCCCAGGTCGCAGGAGGCGAGGCCGCCGTCGAAAAGCTGAAAAAAATTGCGCTGCTGCAGGTAGGCCATTGTCTCGCGGGCCATGTTGGAGAGATAGTAGACGTTCATGCCGTATTTTTTGAACAATTTAATCAGATTGATGGTGGCCTTCTTTGTGGTGAGCATCTCCGTCCAGTTGTCCACCACCGCCTGCATCTCAAAAGAGAAATCGCCATCGCGGCCGCGTTCGAGAAAAATAGACGCAGCTTCAAGATAGGTCATCTCACCTTTGTCCAGCTTATGCCATTCTTCACTGCCAAACATGGCGTCATATATCTTGTTTTCGATGGCCTCGTGGAAGAACCGGTCGGCCAGATAATCGCGCGGGTTGTAATCGATGACCACACCGCCCAGGTCGAACACCATCTTTTTGTACAAGTCTTTTCACCCGATGTTTATAGTGTTTTTTATTACCGGCTGTCATTATCCCTGTTTTAGGGCAATCTTGCAAT
>JAVBQQ010000037.1:0-22689 GCA_031548875.1 Oscillospiraceae bacterium | reverse complement strand
CAGTGTGGCCGAGCAGCGCCGCGTGGGCCTTGGCCACGGGAACCTGGGCGCCATGCTGCTGCGCGACGAGACCGAGTGTTTCGCCTTCCTGGCCGGGCACGAGAGCTTTGCCGCCGCCGAGGGGGCCATTGGCATTGCCCGCACGGCCAACAAGGCGCGCACAAAGCCGCTGCGCGTGGTGCTGGTGGGGCTGGGCAAGGATGCGGCCTACATCATCAGCCGTATAAACGGCTTCACCTATGTGGAGACGGCCTTCGATTTTGAGAAGGGGGAGCTGGCCGTGCAGAGCGAGCGCGCCTTCTCGGAAGGCGAGCGCGCGGCCGTGAAATGCTACGGCGCCGACGATGTGTTGGAGGGCGTGGCCATCATGAAGCACGAGGGCGTGCAGGTGAGCATCACCGGCAACTCGACGAACCCCACCCGCTTCCAACACCTGGTGGCCGGCACCTACAAGAAGTGGGCCAACGAGACGGGCAACAAATACTTCTCGGTGGCCTCCGGCGGCGGCACCGGCCGCACCCTGCACCCGGACAACATGGGCGCCGGCCCGGCCAGCTACGGCCTGACCGACAGCATGGGGCGTATGCACGGCGACGCCCAGTTTGCGGGCAGCAGCAGCGTGCCGGCCCACGTGGAGATGATGGGTCTCATCGGCATGGGCAACAACCCCATGGTGGGGGCCACCGTGGCGTGCGCCGTGGCGGCCAGCTCTATCTGACACAACAACGCAAAATGCAAGAACACCCGGGCGATTGCTTTGCCCGGGTGTTTTTTTGTAGCCGAAGCGCCGCCGTTGGCAAAAAAAGAAGAAAAAATATACGGGAATTTAAATTCGGCAGGGTGGGAGAATAATAATAATTTATTTATCTATAATTTACGAAGGAATTATGAAGGGATTTATGGAGAGGATCTATGGCTATCTATTTTGATTGCCGCCCAAGCGCCGGACGAGGGAGAAAAGAGCTGCGCGTGAGACGTGGCCTGCTGACGGTTATGGAAAAAATGCATATCTGGTTGCTGGCGTCTATGACGGAGCGCGCACGTGAACTGTGGGGGTTTCGGTAGCGGCTCAGGTGTTGTAGGCACAGCGCTCCGGCGTTCAGGCCGCGTTAAAAAAGAAAATAGGGGATGGAAAAGATGGAAATAAAGGAAAATATAGCAGGAAAGCGACAAGGTAAATAGCGATAAAGCGATGATATGATTTCCGTGTGGAGTATGCGCTCGCGCAGCGCACAAAACAGTATGCCAGGGAAACAAAGCGCGAAAGATGCCATGCGGTAAAATGGATAAAACGAACAGAAATGGAGATATACACAAACCATACAAACATATTCTAGGTGACCCAGGGAACGAGATGCCGGGTATGTGATGCGCAAGAACGTGCACCCGGAGGGCAGCCTTGTGGAGCAAGCAGAGAAAGAAAAAGAAAAAATAGAGATGAGATGACCGTCGGAAATAAATAAACAGATAAATACAAATAAAAGAGGACATAAATAAAAAAAGAAAACGAAAATATTGCGCCGCTGGGGACGCGAGCGATGCATTCGCGTCCTTGAAACGACCGGCCGCGCCGTGGTACAATAGGTGCGTCCGGCAAACAAGGACGAACATTTCTGGGAGCAAGCCCGTATAGACCGGTGCAGGTTTATAAAGCGGCAGGATATAGGCTACCACGTAACTGAAAAAAGGGGGAACTTCTGCTCATGAGAAGGAACATGATCGTCGCCCAGTCGGGCGGGCCGTCGCCCGCCATCAATGCCTCGCTGGCTGGTGTTGTGAGCCGCGCCATGGCCAGCGATGAGATTGACAAGGTATACGGCGCGCTGCACGGCCTGGAGGGCATGCTCAAGCGCCAGATCATCTGTATCTCGGACCAGATGAAGAGCGCCGAAGACTTTGAGCTGCTGGAGCACACGCCGGCCATGGCGCTGGGGTCCTGCCGGTTCAAGCTGCCGCGCGACCCCAACGAGACGTACCACGATGTGCTGCAGATCCTGCGGGACTACGACATCGGCTACTTCTTCTACCTGGGCGGCAACGACTCGATGGACACCGCCGCCTGCCTGTCCGCCTTCTTCCGCAGCCAGGGCGAAGACATCAAGTGCATCGGTGTGCCCAAAACGGTGGACAACGACCTAGCCGTGACCGACCACACACCCGGCTTTGGCTCGGCGGCGCGGTTCGTGGCAGCCAGCTTCTCCGAGATCATGATCGATTCGGGCGTGTATCCCTCGCCTTCGGTCACCATCGTGGAGGTGATGGGCCGCAACGCCGGCTGGCTCACTGCGTCGTCGGTGCTGGCGCGCGCCCACGGCTTTACCGGGCCGCACCTCATCTACCTGCCCGAGGTTCCCTTTGACCCCAAGGCCTTCATCGAGACGGTGCGCGAGAAGCTGAAGACCGAGCCGAACGTGCTGGTGGCAGTGAGCGAGGGCATCCGCACGGCCGACGGCAATTATGTGTCCAAGGCGGACAGCGGCGCCGTGGATATGTTTGGCCACCACGCGCTGGGCGGCGTTGCCCAGGCGCTGGAGGCGCTGGTGCGCGAACGGCTGTCCGGCTCATTTGAGCGGCTGAAGGTGCGCAGCGTGGAGCCCAGTGTTCTGCAGCGGGTGGCCATGCACATCGCCAGCGGCACCGACCTGCGCGAGGCGCGTGATTGCGGCGTGGTGGGTGTGGAGGCCGCGCTGGACGGCAAGACGGACTACATGGTGGCCATCAAGCGGGTGAGCAACAACCCCTACCTTGTGCGCTACGAGCTGGCCCCCCTCACCGACGTGGCCAACCACGAACGCACCGTACCGCTGGAGTGGATTTGCGACGAAGGCACCAACGTGACGAAAGAGATGGAAGAATACCTGCGTCCGCTCTTCCGCGGGGAGACGCAGGTGCAGTACGAGGACGGCCTGCCTCATTTCTTCCGCTTCGATCGTACCCAGATCGTGAAAAAATGAACCGGGTGAAACCGGGCCGGATGTGACTTCGGAAGACAAAAGAACCCCGCCGCAAGGCGGGGTTCTTGCATGTTTGCAGGGGTGTGTCATGCCGGGCCGCCGGGCCTACCCAGGGCTTCTTCCAGGATAAAATCGGGCGGGGTGCCAAAACGGTCCGCCATCGCCTGTGCGAACGCGGCATACGGGGCCACTGTTTCGCGCAGGGAATGGATATAAAGCGCTTGGGCCAGGACGACACAGGCCAGGAGAATGACGGCCACCGCGAGGATCACGACGGTTTTGCGCTTCGGTTCCCTTTTGTACAGCTTGCGTTCCACGATGTGGGCACCTCCCTTCTACTTTCAATATACACGGGGGCGCCCGGGTTGGCAATGCGCAGTATTTACAGAGATGGAAGCGAAATTTGGCATTTCCTACAAACGCGAAGGGATAAACGAAAAAGCCCGGTAAAAGCTCGAATGTTCGAGATTTCCCGGGCCAATATCGATGATTTGCAAACCCGTGTGGGGCAGGTTCATTCGCTGGGCTGGTATTCCTGCTCGCAGTAGGCGCAGCGGTACACGTCCTCCCCCTCCGCCCGGCGGAACACCTGCTTCAAATCCCGCTCCTCGCTGGTGATGCAGCGGGGGTTCTTGCACTTCACCACGTTCACCACCTCGCGGGGGGGGGCCATCTTCTTCTTCTCGGAGATGTGGCCGCCCACGATGATGTTGACGGTGATGTGCGGGTCGATAAAACCGAGCACATCGAGGTTGAGGTCCACCTCGTCCTCGATCTTGAGGATGTCTTTCTTGCCCGTTTTGCCAGAGCGCGCGTTGCGGATGACGGCCACCGGGCAAGTCATCTGCTCCAGCCCCAAAAGGCGCACGAGCTCCATGCCGCGGCCGGCGGCAATATGGTCGATGACAACGCCGCGTTCGATGCTGTCCACGTTCATCTATGTTCCCTCCCCTATATGTTAGCGTGGTGTGTGTGGCGCGGCCCGCTAGGTGGGCGCCAGCCCCAGCAGTGTGAGGATGAGCGCCATGCGCACGTATTTGCCGTACAGCACCTGTTTGAAGTAGACGGCGCGCGGGTCGTCGTCCACCTCGGGGGCAATCTCGTTCACGCGGGGCAGCGGGTGCAGCACCATCATGTCCTGCTTTGCAAGCCGCATCTTGGCGGCGTCCAGGATGTAGCTGTCGCGCAGGCGGACATAATCCTGCTCGTTGAAGAAGCGCTCGCGCTGCACGCGAGTCATGTACAATACGTCCAGCTCGCCCATCACGTCTTCCAGGGTCTCTGTCTGGTAGAAATCGGCCCCGGCGCGGCGCAGCTCGTCGATAAGATAGGCGGGCAGGCGCAATTCTGTGGGGCTGACGAGCACGAACCGGATGCCCGGCCGGGGCAGCAGCGCGCGCACCAGCGAGTGTACCGTGCGGCCAAACATCAAATCGCCGCACAGGCCCACCGTGAGGCCGGCCAGCTTGTGAGAGGGGCGCTCCTCCACGATGGTGAGCAGGTCGGTGAGCGTCTGGGTGGGGTGCTGGTGGCCGCCGTCGCCGGCGTTGATGATGGGGATGGAGGCGTAGTTGGCGGCCACCTGGGCCGCGCCCTCTTTTGGGTGGCGGATGGCCGCGATATCCACGAAGTTTTGCACCACGCGGATGGTGTCGGCCAGCGTTTCGCCCTTGGCCACGGAGGAATGTTCGGACGAAGAAAAACCGAGTACATGGCCCCCCAGCTCGATCATGGCAGCCTCGAAGCTCAGCCGGGTGCGTGTACTCGGTTCATAAAATAGTGTGGCGATCTTCCTGCCGCCGCACAGCGACGCGTAGGCCGCAGGATCGCGCAGGATGCGCCCGCCAAGGGCCAGCAGGGCGTCGGTTTCCGGCACGGTGAAATCGGCCGGGGAGATGAGATGTCGCAGTTGTGGCACGGGGGACCTCCTTCGCTAGGGCCGGATGGAAAGCGGGTTACTTTCTGTTCTTTATTATGGCCCAAACGGGGAAGAAAATCAAGGAGGGAAAACCGGCCTGCTCTGCCGCAAAGCCGGTATGGAGAGCGGTTATGGTGTTTTGGCCTGGGCGGCGATGTGCCAGGGCCGAACCGTCGCGGCGGCGCAGGCGGCGGTGTATCCGGCGTCCTCCGCCCTTCTTCTCCTTGCTTTTTGCCGTGCGCCGGGGTATCCTGAAAACAGAAAATCCTACAAGACGGCCCGCCAGGGCCGAACCATTTTCCTCACGCCGCAAGGAGGATCTGTATGCGCACAAGCGGGATTCTACTGCCGCTGTCCAGCCTGCCGTCGCCCCATGGCATCGGTACGCTGGGCCGCGCGGCTTTCGATTTTGTGGACTTCCTGGCCGCCGCCGGCCAGAGCTGGTGGCAGGTGCTGCCACCGGGGCCCACCGGCTTTGGGGATAGCCCCTACCAGAGCTTTTCGGCCATGGCGGGCAGCCCCTATCTCGTAGACCTGGACCTGCTGGCCGCGGGCGAGCTTTTGCGGGAGGAGGAGCTGGTTGTTGCTGGTGGCTGGGGCGCCGACGCCACAAAGGTGGACTACGGCTTTTTGTACAAGCGGCGGCTGGGTGTGCTGGCAAAGGCCGCCGCCCGCCAGAACAAGACGGAGCCCGCCTACCTCGCCTTCTGCCGCGAGAACGCCTGGTGGCTGGACGACTACGCCCTGTTCATGGCCATCAAGGAAGCAGAGGGCGGGGGTTGCTTCCAGGATTGGCCGGACGCGCTGCGCCTGCGCCGGGCGGACGCGCTGAAAGCCGCCGAGGCGCAGCACGGCCCCCGGTGCGAGTTCTACCGCTGCGTGCAGTATTTCTTCTTCCGGCAGTGGGGCGCGCTGAAGGCCTACGCCGGCGCGCAGGGCGTGGGGATCATCGGCGACATCCCCATCTATGTATCGCCCGATTCGTGCGACCTGTGGGCAAACCCCGGGCTGTTCCAGCTGGGGGCGGACGGACGGCCCTCGGCGGTGGCCGGCGTGCCGCCCGACGCGTTCAGCGCCACCGGGCAGCTGTGGGGCAACCCGCTGTACGACTGGCCGGCGCACAAGCGCACCCGCTACGCCTGGTGGCTGCGACGGCTGCGCTTTGCGGACGCCATGTTCGACCTCACCCGCATTGACCACGTCCGCGGGTTTGCGGGATACTACGCCGTGGCGGCGGATGCGAAGACAGCGATGGACGGCCGCTGGCATAAGGGCCCGGGGCGCGATTTTGTGCGCGCGGTGCAGCGGGCGCTGCCCGGCATGCGCATCATCGCCGAAGACCTGGGCTTCCTCACAGACGACGTGCGGCAGCTGCTGGCTTTTAGTGGCTACCCGGGCATGAAGGTGCTGCAGTTCGCCTTCGACAGCCGTGACGCGCGCGATATGGCCATCGACTACGAGACAACTGCCGGTGGGGGGGCAGAAGCCCGGCAAACCGCCCCGCAGGGCAACGATGAAAACCCCTACCTGCCCCACAACCTGACCCGTAACGCCGTGGTGTACACCGGCACGCACGACAACCCGACGCTGGTGGGCTGGCAGCGCACAGCCAAAAGGGCAGATGTGGCCTACGCGCGCAGCTACCTGGGCATTGCGCCGCGCGCGCCGGTGGCCGACGCGATGGTGCGCGCCGCGCTTGCCAGCGTTACGGACATGGCGGTGGTCCCCCTGCAGGACTGGCTGCACCTGGGCGAGGAGACACGCATCAATACACCGTCCACACTGGGTGGCGGCAACTGGTGCTGGCGGTTGCTGCCTGGGCAGCTCACCCCGCTGCTGGCGGGGCACATCCGCGAGTGGACGACGCTGTATGGCCGCCTTTCGCAAACAGAGCGCGCGAAGCAGCGGCGCCGGGCCGCCGACGAAAAAGCCCGGCGGGCAGCCCGCGTGCTGGGCCGGGACGCCATGCGCGAAGCGGAGGACGCCGCCGTGACGGCGGGCACCAGCTACGCCCAGCTGATGGAGAACGCCGGCGCCGGCGCGGCGGACGAGGTGGAGCGGCTGGCGGCCGGCCTGCGGGACGGGCGGGAGGCGCCCACCCTACTGATGTTGTGCGGCAAGGGCAACAACGCCGGTGACGCGTTCGTGCTGGCGCGCCATCTGGCGGCGACGGGCTGGCGTGTATCCTGGCTGGCGCTGGCGGGCGAAGCGTTCTCTCCGCTGGCGGAACAGAATCTCAACCGCCTGCCCGCGGGGGTGCGCCGGGTGGCGCCGGGCGAGGCCGATTTTGGCGCCGACCTGCTGGTGGATGCGGTGTTCGGCATCGGTTTTAAAGGCGAACTGCCCGAGAATGTGCGCGAGGCCTTCCGCCTGGCGAATGAGACGGCCGGCCTGCGGGTGGCACTGGACCTGCCCAGCGGGCTGGACTGCGACAGTGGCGACGTCTCGCCCGACACCTTCCGCGCCGACGCCACGCTCACCTTTGGCGCGGCCAAGCCCGGCATGCGCACGGCGGCGGGGCGGCTCGTGTGCGGCGAGGTGACGGTGGTGGACATCGGGCTGTAAGAGGCCCCTTTGCGGAAAATAACAGCAACAAATAGAAAAGCAGGGTGCGTGGCCGCTGGTTGGCCGGGCACCCTGCTTTTTGTGGTGTCTTGCGCGAAGTGGCGGGTAGTTTCAATTTTGAACCAAAAAAGCCGCTTATGCCGGGCAGCAAGCCGCTTGACTACTCGTGTTGAGCACGGCGCTGCCTGCAAACACGCTCAGATATTGCCGGTGTACACATGGTGCAGGTGGCGGCGGGCGACATCGGCCAGCGCGCGCACCTTCTGCACGCTGGGGGCGGCTTCGTCCCAATTCCAGCGCGGGAACGAGCGGCTGACGTGCAGCGGGATGCCGGGCGAGAGCGAGGCCAGCCAGGCGGCCTCGGCGTCCATCTCGTCTTCGTCGTCGGAAAGGCCGGTCACCACCAGCGTGGTCACCTCCAGGTGCGCGCCGGACGCCGCCACCGCCGCGATGGTCGCCTTCACATCGCCAAGAGAGCCCCCCAGCCGCTCGTAGCCCTCTTGGGTAAAGCACTTGAGGTCGATGTTGAAGGCGTCCATCGCAGGCAGCAGCGCGTCCAGTGTGGCGGGTGTCATCCAGCCGTTTGTCACCATCGCGTTCACGAGCCCCTCGCGCTTGGCGAGGGTGGATGCGTCCCGCACGTATTCGTAGCCCACGGCGGGCTCGTTGTAGGTGAAAGCGAGGCCCACGTTGCGCTGGGGCGCAAGCGACAATGCCTTCTGCACAAGCTCTGCCGGCGGCATGTGGAACAGCCGCCCCAGGCCCCCCGCGCCGGTTTGGGAGATGTCGTGGTTCTGGCAGAAGGGGCAGCGCATGTTGCAGCCGTAGCTGCCGGCGGAGAGGATGGTGTTGCCGGGCATGAACCGGGCGAACGGTTTTTTTTCGATGGGGTCCAGTGCCAGCGCCGTGAGCAGGCCGTAGCTTTCGGACACGACCGCCCCGCCCCGCGCCACCCGCGCGCGGCAGAAGCCGCGCTGGCCCTCGCTGAGCCGGCAGCCACGCGGGCAGACGGAACAGGCGACCGAACGGGATTTCTGCAGGGTGTCGACGTCTTCCCGGCCGCTCTCAAACAGGCGCTGCGCGCCGGCATGCACATCTTCACTCATTCGTGACGCACCACCTCGAAGCGCTCCAGCCGCAGCGGCGCCCCCGAAGGGATGCCGGCCTTCTGCCGGGCGATATCCACCTGCTGGGCGGGGGTGTCCACGCCGTCCAGCGCGGGCAGCAGCAGCCCCCGGCGCCCGCCGCTGGACACGATGACCCCGTAGCGCCGGGGGTCCAGCTTGTCCTGCGACGCGATGGGTTCGGCGTCGCCCAGCACGTCCACGCTCACCTCAAGGCCCGCAAGCTCGGGCGGGGTGAGCGGCGGGAAGCGGGGGTCCTCGGTGGCGGCAGAAACGGCATTGCGCAGGATCTCTTCGGCCACGCTGCCGGTGGTGGGCAGGATGGTGCCGATGCAGCCGCGTAGCTGGCCGTCCCTGTGCAGCGAGACGAACACACCGGCCTTCTTATGGGTCATCTCGGGGGGCAGACCGGGCGGCGGCTTCAGGCGCTTGCCCTTTGTAAGGTAGTGTGTGATGGAAGCCCGCGCCAGCGCGACATAGGGGTCGGCGTCGTGCGGGGGCTGTTCGCCCGCATCAGCGGCCGGGTGCAGGAAGCGGCGGTGGACGTCCGCCCCTCCGGGCGCAAAGGTTGCCACGGCGTACCCCACGCCGAAGGTGCCCTCGTAGGAGAGCAGGCTTGCCTGCACGCTGCGGCCGTCCAGCGCGCCGGCCATCACGAGCAGCGAGCGCAGGCCGCACTCGGCGCCCTTGTCCGCCAGGTGGGGGTCGATGTGCAACAAGCGGCCGAACGCGCCCTCGGCCAGCGCGTCGGTGATCTCCTTGTCCAGCATCGGGCCCTCGCACACAAAGCCATAGGGGCCGTCCTCGCGCAGGCGGTGGGAGAGGTCGGCGCTGGCGATGATGGCCACCCGCTTATCGCCCGCGGCGGTGGCGATGCACTGGCCGTAGCGGTAGTGCACGGCGGGCGGCAGGCCGGAAAAGCCCGAGCGCACCAGTTTGTAATTTGGGTACACCTCATTCAGGAAAACCAGCGGGATGGCCGTGGCGTGGTCCAGTGCGGGGTCGCCCTCGCCCTCGGTGCCGGCGGGGATGCCCTCGGCGTCCGCCTCGCGCACGATGGCGGCACGCAGGTCCTGGTCGTACGTGGCGTCCACCGTGAGCGTGGGCGCGCCAAAGCGGGCAAAATCGCCGCTGGCCCCCGCACCGGGTGAGAGGTGGAAATAGTCGCTGTACAGCGCGGTGTGCGGGCTGAGCAGCACGATGGCGTCCGGCCGGCAGGCGGCCAGAAAGGCCATGGCTTTGCGGTAGGCGTCTATGGTGGACTGGATCTCCTTCTCGCGGCCCCTGCCCACCTGCGGCAGGATGATGGGCGGATGCGGCACGGCAATGGCGGCCAGGACGGGCATGAGGGTGCCTCCTTTCTGTGCACGGTGGGCAAACGGTGTGGTTGCCCCGCGAAAGGGAAAGACGATTCGTCAAGTGCAAACGCCGGCTACATTACGAGTCGAAGCCCTCCATATGGGTGCAGCCCATGTGCGAGATGTCGCAGTAGGGCATATTCCGGGATTCGCCGCACCGGCAAAGGGTCATGCGGTTGCGCACCTCGTAGGGCTGGCCGTCGGCGCCCTCCAACGCGATGCCGCCCTTCACCCATAGGGGGCCGCGGCGGCCGGCGGCCGTGTCCTGGATGGCTCCCACCTCCTGGGGCAGCTCGGGTTCGGCCACATTGCCAGCCTTGTCCACCACCGTCAGGCGGCCGGAGGCGCAGGCGGCCGCCTCGTCGAAGGCGAGGCGGCGGTTCTCGCGGCTGCCCGAGAGCAGACAGGCCTCCCACACGCCGATGCCCCGCTCGCAAAAGCGCATAGAGGAGCAGAGGTCCTCGTTGTCCAGCAGGTCCACCTCCTCGCCCACATAGCGCTTGGCGTCGTCCATGTAGGCGGGATGGCCGGACAATTCGGTGCCGGCGAAGCCGATGGCCGTGTGGGCGCCGTCGCAGAAGGGCTTGTTCTGCGAATGGCCGCACCGGCAGAGGGCCACCGTCTCCCCGCCCTCGTGGCGGGTCTTTCCCTCGCGCCAGCCGCTGCTGGTGCCGTCGCAGTCGATGTCGATGATGGCGTCTTTTACGGGGATGCCCACGTCCAGCAGGTAGGGCCCGCCGGGCAGGATGCGTATCTTTTTCTCCATGTGTTGGTTCACCAAGCCTTTCCCTGCACGCGCAGAATACCACTTATACGACTATTATACACAAAACCACGGCGCGCAAATAGCAAAATTTGGCGGCGTGGCAGATGAAAAAACGCGAGACCGTGGAAACGGGTCTCGCGTGTGCGGCGCGGTGCGGGTCAATCGTCAGCTGCGCCCTCCACCAGATGGTGTTCGGCGTCGAAGTGGACGGGGATGACCGTGTTGCGCGTCAGGCGGATCATCTCCTTCAGCCGCTTCTGCTCGTCGGGCATGTACAGCACATAGGAGACGCCCTCGCGCATGGCGCGTCCGGTGCGGCCGATGCGGTGGGTATAGTATTCGTTGGAGAGGGGCACGTCGTAGTTCACCACGCAGTCCACGTCGTCCACGTCGATGCCGCGGGCGGCCACATCGGTGGAGACGAGCACCCGCAGCTCCCCTGCCTTGAACGCGTCCATAATTTTGTTGCGCTCGCCCTGCGAGAGGTCGCCGTGCAGGCAGTCCACAAGAAAGTTCAGGCGCGCCAGCTGGTTACTCAGCATGGCCGTGGTGTATTTGGTGTTGCAGAAAACCATCACCCGCTCGTACCCCTTGCCCACGATGATCTCGGCGAGGTCCACCAGCTTGTTGCGGCCGGTGGTGGCCAGGCTGTACTGGGTGATCTTGGGCATCGACTGCTGCACCGGCTGCACGGTCACCTCTTCGGCATCGCGCTGGTACAGCCAGGCGATGTCCATCACCTCGCGGCTGATGGTGGCCGAGAACATGCCCAGCTGTTTTGTGTTTTTAAGAGAGTCCAGAATGCGGCGCACGTCCTTGTAAAAACCCATGTCCAGCATCTCGTCCGCCTCGTCCAGCACCACGCGGGTGACGCCCTGCAGGTGCACGGTGCGGCGCTGCATGTGGTCCAGCAGACGGCCGGGCGTGGCTACGATGATCTGCGCGCCCTTCTTGAGCTGGTCGAACTGCTTCTGGATGGCCTGGCCGCCGTACAGGCAGGCGATGCGCACCTCGGGCAGGAAGTGGGCCAGGTCCCGCAAATCTTCGGTAATCTGGCGGGCCAGCTCCCGCGTGGGGGCCAGCACAAGTGCCTGGGTCTTGTCGCTCTGGCGGTTCAGGTCCACCAGAAGCGGGATGCCGAACGCGCAGGTCTTGCCCGTGCCGGTGGGCGCCTTCGCGATCACGTCCTTGCCGGCCATCATGGGCGGCAGGGCCTTCTCCTGGATCTCGGTGAGTTCCACGAAGCCCATCCGCTCCACGGCGCGGCGGATCTCGCCCGGAACATTCAACTCGCTGTATAACATATAATTTGATTTCCCCTTGGTTGTTTTTCGCTCTTTATTGTATCACAAGCCGGGGGCGGCGCACAAGGGCGCGCACTGCGGCGTCACATCACAAACAGTGTTGCCACCACCAGCAGCCCGGTAAGGACGAGGTAGAGAATCATGCCCACGTTGCCAAAGCAGACGGAGCCGAGGGTGGGCGGTTTTTGATAATACCATCCGGAATATCCGTATGGATCATAGCTATACGTATAACCGTGCGGCGGATAGAACGCGGGCTGCGCATAGCTGCCGTAGGGGTACCCGGCCTGTGTGTACCCGGGCTGCGGCGCATAATACGGCTGGTGGGCCGGGGCGCCCTGCGCGTACGGATACGCGGACGCCGCCTGTGCGTAGTGCGCGTGCGGGGCCGGGGCGTGATAGGTCCAGCTTGTGCCTCCCGCTAGGTGTGGGTATGCAGCGGGTGGCGGTTCCGCCGCAGGCAGAACTGCCGGTTGCCCATAGGCAGGGTGTGCGTAAGCGGCTCCGGCTTGCCAGCTCGCTTGTGGCGGGTGGTTCTGCACTGGCTGCGCATACCCGTAAGCGTGTGGCTGGCCCCAGAGCGGTGCGGCGCTGTGGGCGGGGGGCGCATAGGCCGGCGCAGGGGTTGCCGCGGGCGGTTGCCATGCATAGGGCTGCTGACCGTAAGGCTGCTGCCAGGCGGCCGGTTGGGCATAGGCGGCGGGCGCGGCATAGGGCACCCCGTAGTGGGCATAGGGGTTTTGTGCGTAGGGGCCCTGCGCCGCATAGCCGCCATAGGCGTACGCGTGGGCGGCGGCGTTCTGGGCGGCCTGCTCCCAGGGGTTGGCGGCCTTGGGCGGCTTGTACGGCCAGCCTGGCTCGGTGGGGGGCAGCATGCCGCGTATCAGGCGTTTTTGCATCGAAAAATAGATGACGATGGCGAAGATGGCCAGCAGCAGGATGACGATGAGGATGATGGCCCACAGGGGCGTGTTTTGGTAGAGCATGGGCGTGGAGATGGCGAACAGGTTGATGCAGAAGTGCATGGTCATTGGGATCCAGATCTTGCCGGTGCGCAGGTACACCCACGCAAAGGCCGCGCCCACCACAAAGGCGTAGAAGATCTGCGAGAAGTTGCCGTGGAACAGCCCGAAGCAGAGCGCGCTCATAAGGATATAGATCTTGTCCCCTGCGCCGCGCAGCTTGCGCCGCAGCATGTAGCGGAAGAGGAACTCCTCGCCCACGGCGGGCACGCACACGATGAAGATGAAGTCCTGCAAAAAGCCGCTCTGGCCCATCATGCCTTCCAGGATGTCGGTGGTGGAGGGGATCTCGCCGCTCAGATGTACGGCGTCGGACACGAGGCCGGTGAGGAAGCTGAGCAGGTAGGTGGCGCCAAAGCAGAAGGCCAGCACGAGCAGGTAGTGGCCCAGGTGGAAGCGTTTGGCGGGGCGCTGCTCGGCAGGGCCGTTGGGGCCGTCGGGGATGGTGGAGAGGATGAGCAGGTAGACCGGCATGCCGATGAGGTAGAGCGGCACGTCGTTCATGATGCCGAAGAACCAAGGGCTCTCCGCAACCGCGGGCGCGGCCAGGTAGATGACGACGATGATCACGGTGGCGCTGATCTGCCAGGCGAGCATCATGAAGAAGAGGGAGAGCCCGATGCGGGAGCAGACCTTGCCGGGGATGCGCGGCCCGGGCGGGTGGCGCAGGGTAGTTGCGGACATAGAAGGTCCTCTCAGTCTGCCAGATGCGCGGTTGTCCGTGTATGGATGCGCAGGTGGCGATATCCAGAATGGCGCGCGGGGTGAGGATGCGGCCGCGCGCCAACAGTGGTTTTGGGAAGGGGAACGCATGCTTACGGCTGGGCAGCCTGCCCCCCGGCAGCCACAAGCAGGGTGTCCAGCGTGCCCGGTGGCAGCTGGGAAAGGCGCAGCGGCGGCGGCGGGGCGCCGTCGTCGGCGCGCAGGGTCTTTGCGTAGTAGGCAACGCCCACCACCCGGCCCAGCTTGCGCCCCGCGCGGGTGAGCAGCCCCTCGCGGCGGAAGCCCATGCGCTCGTGGAAGCGCTCGCTCTCGGGGTTTGGCGCTGCAATGAGGGCGTACACCTCGCAGTAGCCCTGCGCGGCCAGCAACGGCAGAAGCGCGGCGTACAGTGCGCGGCCCACCCCGCCGCCGCGGCTGCCCTGCGCCACGTACACGGAGGCTTCCACGGCCCAGTCGTACCCGGGGCGAGCGGCCAGGCGCCCGGCGCCGGCGTAACCGACGACCCCGCCCGCCCGCTCGCACACGAGCCAGGGGAACAGGTCCTGCCTTTGGGCCAGGCGGGCGGCCATCTCCGCCTCGTCCGGCGGCTGCGTCTCGAAGCTGACCGTGGTGCCCTGCACATAGGGCGCATAGATGGCGGTGATGGCCGGGATGTCGGACGAAGTGGCGGGGCGCAGGGAGAGAGGGGACATGGGGGCCTCATTTCTGGCATGTGGGATATGCGATACCGCCCGGCCCGCGCCCTGGTTTCATCATAGAAGCTGCGGGCGGCAAAGCCAAGCAAAAAAAGGCGGCTTATGGCGTATGTCGTGCAATCGTTTGCGAAGCGGGCGGCCGGGCGCTATTCTGCCTTTGAGCCGCCGTTTGTGGCGTTGAACGTCTGCCGGCGCCGGGCGCTCTCGGCCAGCATCTGCGCAAGGGCGTCCTCGTCGCGCGCGGCAATGTAGCCGCGCAGGCGGCCCAGCTGGGCGGCAAAGGCGTCAATCCGGGCCAGCAGGGGGTCCTTGTTCGCCAGGAACAGTCCGCTCCACAGCCCGGCGTTGATGTCCGCGATGCGGGTGAGGTCGCGGAAGCTGTCGCCGGTCACCTCGGGCAGGCGGGCGTCGTCATTCGCGTGCATCAGGCAGACGGCGATGACGTGGGTGAGCTGGCTGACATAGGCGATCATCGCGTCGTGCTCGTCCACCGAAAGTTCCGTCACACGGGCAAAGCCCAGCGCCGCGGCCAGCGCGTGGCCGAAGGCAATGCCTTCGAGTGTGTTGCGCGCCGTGGGAGTGATGAGGAAGTTGGCACCGGTGAAGACGGCGTCGCTTGCGTATTGGATGCCGCTGTGCTCGCGGCCGGCCATGGGGTGGCAGGGTAAAAACTCGTGCCGCGGGGCCAGCAGGGCCTGCGCCTCGTGCACGAAGCAACCCTTCACGCCCGCCAGGTCGCACACGAGGGCGCCGGGCTTCAGTTGCCCGGCGTGGGTGTGCAGCCAGGGCAGGATGTCCCACGGGTAGAGGGCGAGCACGACGGTGTCCGCACCGGCCAACAGGGCAGGCGTGTCCGCCTCGCCGCCGCCGGCGCGGACAAGCCCGCGCTCTTTCGCAAAGGCGAGGGCGGCGGGGTCGCGGTCGATGGCGTCCACCACATAGCCGCGCTTTTGCAGCGCCATTGCATAGCTGCCGCCCATCAGCCCTAGGCCGACGATGAGGAAGGTGTTGTGCGCAGGTATCTCCATGGGGGGTATCCTCTGCAAAGCGCCCGCCGGCGGCAGAAAGCGCCTATTTGGTACTTTCGGCCGGGCGGACGGAAAAATGAGGGAAGGAAAGCGCGATCTATCCCTGCTTTTGGACGGTGGCGCCCAGGGCGGCAAGGTCTTCGAAGAAGGTGGGCCAGCTCTTGGCCACGGCCTCGGCGCCCTCGATGGCAACGGGAATATGGGCGCACAGCGCGGCGGCGGCCGCCGCCATGACGACGCGGTGGTCGCTGTGGGCGTGCAGGGTGGCGGTGTGCAGCGGGTGGCCGCCCTCGATGGTGACGGTGTCGGCCGTGGAGGTGATGCGCCCGCCCAGCTTTTGCAGTTCCGCCTGCACGGTGGCGATGCGATCGCTCTCCTTCAGGCGCAGCCGCCCTGCGTTCACAAGGCGGGTGGTGCCCCGGCAGAAGAGCGCCAGCGCGCACAGGATGGGTCCGAGGTCCGGGCAGGGCGAGAGGTCGATGTCGCCAGGAGTGACGAGGGGGCCGTCTGCAGGCGGGCGGATGTGAAGCGCGCCGCCCTCGAAGCCCGCCCGGGCGCCGCAGGCGCGCAGGATGTCCAGGATGATCCTGTCGCCCTGAAACGAGCGGACGTCCAGGCCGGCGACGTCCACGCCGGCCCCGGCGCCGCCGGCCGCGGCAATGGCCGCGAACACGGCGGCCTGCGACCAATCGCCTTCCACAAGGGTGTTGGCGCGGCGGTAGGGCTGGCCGCCGGGGATCTGCAGTACCAGCGTGCCGTCCGGTTCGACATCCAGGTTCGTGAACACGCCGAACTGGCGCTGCGCGTGGCGTGTGAGGTCGATGTAGGCGCGGCTTTCCACCGGCGGGGCGATGCGCAGGGTGCTCTCCCCCGGCAGCAGCGGCAGCGCCAGCAGCAGCCCGGTGACGAACTGGCTGGACACGTCGCCCGGCAGGGTACAGGCGCCGCCGTGCAGCGGGCCGCCCACCCGCAGGCCGGAGCCATCCGGCAGCAGCTGGAAGGGCAGGCCCTGCGCGCGGAAGATGTCCGCGTACGCGCCCAGTGGGCGCTGGAACAGGCGGGGAGCGCCGGTGAAGAGCGTCTCGCCGCCGCGCATGGCGAACAGCGGTATCAAAAAGCGCAGGGTGCTGCCGCTCTCGCGGCAGTTGACAGACGGGCCGGGTTGCGATGGGTCGCCGGCAGCTTCCCGTCCGGAGACAACGGGCGGCGCACCCATCACACGGGCGGTGTCGCCCTGCCAGTCCACCCCGGCGCCCAGGGCGCGCAGGGCTTCGGCGGTGGCGTCGATATCCGCGCTGTGGGCGAGGTTGGCCACCCGGGAACCGCCCTGCGTGAGCGCGGCGCAGATGAGCAGGCGGTGGGCCATGCTTTTGCTGGGCGGAGCGGTGGCGGCCCGAAGAAGCTGCGGGTTGTTGCCTCCTGCACCGCCACTCTCAAGCAGGCCCTTCGGACCGGCTTGCCGGGCATCTGCCGTCTCGGTGGCGGCCCGGAGAAGCTGCGGGTTGTTGCCCCCTGCACCGCCACTCTCAAGCCGGCCCCGAGGGGCGGCTTGCCGGTCGTCCTCGGGCAGGGGCATGATCTCCGCGCGCATCAGGCCATCTCGCGGCCGATGACGGTTGCGATGCCACGGCATTTTTGTACAAGATCGGCGAAGCGCCCGGGCTTCAGGCTCTGCGCGCCGTCGCTCACGGCGCGCTGCGGGTCGGCGTGCACCTCCACCATCAGGCCGTCGGCGCCGGCGGCCACAGCGGCTAGCGAGACGCTCTCGATGAGCTTCCAATCTCCGGTGGCGTGGCTGGGGTCGATGACAATGGGCAGGTGGGACTTCTGCCGCAGGATGGGCACGACACTTAGATCCAGCGTGTTGCGGGTGTATTTTTCGAAGGTGCGTACCCCACGCTCGCAGAAGATCACGTTGGGGTTGCCGGCCGAAAGGATGTACTCGGCGCTCATGATCCATTCCTCGATGGTGTTGGCAAGCCCCCGCTTGAGCAGCACAGGCTTGCTCATGCGGCCCACGGCGCGCAAGAGGTTGAAGTTTTGCATGTTGCGCGCGCCGATCTGGACAAGATCGACATATTGCTCGAACTCGTCCACCTTGTCTTCGCCCATCAGTTCGCTGACGATGGGCAGGCCGGTGAGGTCGCGCGCGGCCACCAGCGCCAGGATGCCCGCCGTCTCCATGCCCTGGAAGGCGTAGGGCGAGGTGCGCGGCTTGTACGCCCCGCCGCGCAGCAGCGTGGCGCCGGCCTCCTTGCACTGCTTTGCCAGCGAGAGCATCATATCGCGGCTCTCCACCGCGCAGGGGCCGGCAATCATCGCGATGGGCGCCCCGGCGCCGATCTGGACGCCGCGCACGTCCACCACGCTGTCCTCCTCGTGGAAGACGCGGTTGGCCAGTTTGTAGGGGGCGGCCACGCGGGTGACGTCCTCCACAAACGGGTTTGCGCGTATCTGGTCCTCGTCCAGCAGGGTGGTGTCGCCCACCAGGCCGAAGACGTTGTAGTCTGTGCCGCGGATGAGCGTGACCCCGAGGCCCATGGCCTCGAAGCCCTCGATGATCTTGTCGACCTCGGCGGCCGGTGTGCCGCGTTTTGTGGAAATGATCATGGGAAAAGTCCTTTCGGTGCTCGCGTGGTTTCAGGTGCGGTGCGTCGGACGGAAAACGATAAAGGAGGCGGGGCGGCTATGTGAGCGGCCGTGTCGTCTCATTCAGGTCGTCGTCGTAGGTGAACAGGGAGATGCCGGACAGATCGCAGGCGTTCAGGTAGTGGATGAGGTTTGCCTCGTCCAGCTCGAAGATCCAGTCCTCCGCACAGGCGTCGGCCATCTCTTCGGCAAGCCCCTCTATCGGCTCGCCGGAGATGGGCGTTGTACAGAAGGCCTGGATGGAATCCCAATAGAGGTCCCCGTCTTCCGGATAGGTGACGCCGACCGACGAAAAGCCCGCGCCGGGCGCCAGCGGGAAGGACACGGCCAGCGGGATGTTGTAGCCGGTGTCGTTGACCAGGACATCCTCCTCAAAGTGGTATCCGCCGCCGAGCTCGTGGACAAAAAAGCGGATGACGTCCTCCTCCTGCGCATAGGTATACACGAAAAGGGTGTTGATGTTGAACGGCTGGGGGCCCTCTTTGCTGTAGGCGGCTTCAAGCCCGCCGTTGTAGTATTCCTCCGAAAGGGCCTCCCCGAGCATCTGCGCCCAGGTAGCGCCGCCCTCGGTGTCCCGCTGGGCGGTGAGGAGGTCGTACAGTTCCTGGTTGCCGGCGCAGACGCAGTAGGGCGTCTCGATATCGTCGCTGCTGTAGGTGAACCGGCTGAGGATGCTGTCCACGTCCTTTTCTGTGGGCGCGCTTGCAGACGGGGCGGAGCAACCGGCGAACAGGAGGGCAATCGAGAGCAGGAAACCAATAACAACGCGCGTTTTCATCAGGATACCCCTCACTGCTGTTTTTTATGGGTGGGCGCGGGCGGCAGGCGCCGCGGCTATTTCTGGGCGGGCGGGGCCTCGGGCGCGCGGGTGAGGTCCGGGTTCTGCCACAGCGTGCCGAAGCGCTGGCTGCACAGGTCCACAATGCCGATGGCGGCCATCGCGTCGGCTACAGCGCGTGCGCGGGGCAGGATGGCGGGGTCGTGCCGGCCGTCCAGCTCCAGCTCCACGGCCTCGCCCGTCTTGAGGTTCACCGTGTGTTGCGGCTTTGCAATGCTGGGCGTGGCGCGCACCACCGCCCGCACGATGAGCGGCATGCCGTTGGTTACGCCGCCGGCAAGGCCCCCGGCCAGGTTCGTGTCCGTCTGCACGCGGCCGTTTTCCAGCACGATGGCGTCGTTCGACTCGCTGCCCCGCAGGTAGGCGAAGCCGAAGCCGAGGCCGAACTCCACGCCTTTCACGGCGGGGATGCTGAAATACAGCTGGGAGAGCACGCTTTCCACCGAGTGGAAGAACGGTTCGCCCTGGCGGGGCCTCAGGCCCACGACGGCGGTTTCCAAACCGCCGCCCACGCTGTCCTTGTCCTTTTTGGCGGCCAGGATGGCCTCCTGCATCTGCCCGCCGGCGGCATCGTCCAGCACGGCGAAGGTTTTCGCGTTCAGCGCGTCCAGCGCGGCCTTCAGCTCCGCCTCGTTGGTGGGCAGGGGGGCGTCCTCCACGCCGGCGCACATGGCCAGGTGGGTGCCCAGCGTGATTCCCCGGCGGGCCAGGATGGAGCGACAGAGCGCCCCGGCGGCCACGATGGGCGCGGTGAGCCGGCCCGAAAAATGGCCGCCGCCGCGCGGGTCGCCATAGCCGAAGTATTTCTTAAGGCCGGTATAGTCCGCATGGCCGGGGCGGGGCAGGTCGCGTATGCGGTCGTAGTCGCGGCTTTTCACGTCGGTGTTGAAGACGAGCAGGGTGAGCGGCGTGCCGGTGGTGTGGCCGTTGTACAGGCCGGAAAGGATCTCCACCCGGTCCGGCTCTTGGCGGGGGGTGGCAAGCGGGCCGCTGGCCCTGCGCTTGTCCATCTCGAAGGCGATGAAATTTTCGTCCACCTCGATGCCGGGGGCCAGTCCGTCCACCACGCAGCCCACGGCCGCCCCGTGGCTCTCGCCAAGCAGGGTGACGCGCAGCGCGTCTCCAAAGCTGTTTTTCATCTGCGGAATCATCCTTCCCTGGGGGCGGGGCCGGTGCAGGGCCGGGCGGCCGCCCGCCGAAACGTAATAGTGGATATCAGGCCAGCAGGTGTACCAGGCGCTCCAGCTCTTCGTAGGAGACCTTGTCCAGGTATCCCCGGCCCAGCTGTTCCACCCGCACGACGGTGTAGCCGTCCGCGTCCCGCTTTTTGTCGCTCTTTATATAGGAAAGCACCCGTTCGGCGTTGAAGCTTGTCGCAAGGGGCAGGCCCAGTTTTTTCAGCACGGCCCGGGTGCGCCGCAGCAGGGCGCGGTTTTGGATCATGGGCAGCATGCCCAGCGCCACGCACTCGCCGTGCAGATAGGTGGCCTCAATGCGCGGGTGCAAACCGTCGCTCTTCGTTAGGCCACCCTGGAAATGCTGCGCATTTCCCTGGGCATCGGCCATGTCGCCGGAAGCCGGCGGTGTTTGCGGAAGGGCGGCATCTTCTTCATTGAAATACGCCTCGATGCCGTGGCCGATGGTGTGGCCGAAGTTGAGCAGCTTGCGCTCGCCCTGTTCGGTCTCGTCGCGCTCCACCACGCCTTTTTTGTACCGCATCGCCAGATACAATATCTGCTCGATGTCGGCGTGGGCGTCGCCCGTTTCCAGCAGCTCGAACAACGGGGTGCTGCCGATGAGGCCGGTCTTGACGGCCTCCGCCAAGCCGTTTGCAAACTGGCGGGGGGGCAGGGTGTCCAGCGTGTTGGGGTCGGCCACCACAAGGCCGGGCTGGTGGAAGGCACCGACGATGTTCTTGGCGCCCTCGAGGTTGACCGCCACCTTGCCGCCGATGGACGAATCCAGCTGGGAGAGCACGGTGGTGGGAAACTGGAAGAGGTCGACGCCGCGCATGTAGGCCGCTGCGGCGAAACCGGCAAGGTCGCCCACCACGCCCCCGCCCACGGCGGCCACAGCGTCGCCCCGGCCAAAGCCGGCCTCCAGCATGCGAGCCAAAAGCCCCTGCCAGGCGGCGATGCTCTTGGTGCCCTCGCCCTGCGGCAGCACCACCAGCTCCCCTTTGGCGCACTGGGCCAGTATGGTTTTGGCGTAGGCGGGGGGCACGCCGTCGTCGGTGACGACAAGCACCCGGCGTTTCAGGTTGCACAGCTGCGACGCGCGCTTCAGCCCGCCCCGGTTTATAATGATGTCGTAGCTCTGTTTGCCCAGTTCCATCCTGAGCTTCATGGCCTTACTCCTCATATGCGTGTGTAGTCCCCCAGAAGGCGCACCGTGCGGCAGGACGCGCCCAGCGCTTTGAGCAGCGCTTCGCCCCCGGCCGTGTGCGCGCCGCCCACCAGCTCGATGTAGAAATAATACTCGAAGGCGCGGTGAGGCTGCGGGCGGCTCTTGATGCACTCCATGTCGAACCCGGCGGCCGAGATGGTCTGGATGACGCCGGCCAGCGCCCCCACCCGGTTGTCCACCGAGAGCAGCAGGCTGAAATGGTCACCCTGCGCGGGCGCTTCGCGCGCTAGCACGATGAAGCGGGTGGTGTTGTCCGCCTCGCCCGCGATGTCTGTGGCCAGCGGCACGAGCCCGTAACGCCCGGCGGCGTCCAGCCCGGCGATGGCGGCGACGCTTTTGTCGCCCAGGGCGGCCACCTGTTCGGCGGCCAGGGCGGTGTTGGCGAAGGGCTGGCGCTGCACGCCCAGGCTGTCCAGGAAGCGGCGGGACTGCTCCAGCGCCTGCACGTGGCTGACCACCGTGCGCACGTCAGCCAGGGTGGCGCCCGGTACGCCCAGCAGGTTCTGGTGCACGGGCAGGTCGTACATGGCACAGACGAAGCAGCCGGTGTGGGTGTAGCAGAGGTCCAAAACGCCGGACACGTCCCCGGTGGCGGAGTTCTCGAACGGCACGATGCCGTGGGCGGCCTCGCCGCTCTCCACAGCCTCGAACACCCCCTCGAAGGTGGGGGTGGCAAGCGGGCGCGCAAGGGGGAACAGCGTGCCCAGCACCGTGTGGGAGAAGCTGCCCTCGGCGCCCTGGTAGGCGACGATGTCGCGCCCCAGCAGCGCGCGCTGGTAGTCCTTGGAAAGGCCCATCAGCTGGCGCAGGAAGCGCTGGTAATAGGGTAGCAGCGCCGGGTCCCGGATGGCAGCGCCGTTCTTCTGCACCACGGCGTCTTCGCGTGCGGGGTCGAACACCGGCGCGCCGCTGGCGCGCTTGGCCTCGGCCACGCCGCCTGCCGCGCGCATACGCCGCTCGAACAAAGACGCCATCTCGGCGTCGATGGCGTCGATCTCCCGCCGCAGCTGGGCCAGGTCTTGCACAGGCAGGCGCCCCCTTCACAACAAGATTATAATAGTATACCATAGAATAAACAGAGGAAACAAGCGACAATCCACCCGCCCTCCCGCGCGGGCAGGGTGGCGCTCACAAGACAAACAGCCGCTTTCACATTCTTTTCACCTGGCCGTTTTGCGGTTTTCACAGTTGATGCGTATACTCTCTTGCAGGAACCCAATTCCGACAACAGACAAGATGGACGCCTACAAGGAGGCACTTTGAATGGATTACAATTACGACCCGAACAATAGGCCCGGCAGCCCAAACGCCGGGGCCCCCCCCCCCCCCGGGCCGACCC
>JAVBQQ010000012.1:0-47455 GCA_031548875.1 Oscillospiraceae bacterium | reverse complement strand
CGCGGTACTCGGCCAGCGTGAGGGGCTTGTCCTGCGCGGCCGAGTGGAAGAGCAGCAGGTCCTTGAGGTTGTCGGCCTCGGCGCCAAAATTGGCATAGGCGCCCACCTTCAGCTGCAGGCCGAAGTTCTTGAAAAATTCCTCATACTTCTCGCGGTCGTTCGCCAGCCATGTGGTGAGCTCCGAACGGATCTTGCGCTCCAGCGAGTTGCGGATGAGCCGCAGCTGGCTGTCGTGCTGCAGCATCTCGCGGCTGATGTTGAGGCTCAGGTCCTGGCTGTCCACAAGGCCTTTCACAAAGCTGAAATAGTCGGGCAGCAGGTCGGCGCATTTTTCCATGATGAGCACGCCCGACGCGTACAGCTGCAGGCCCTTTTCGTACTCCTTCGTGTAAAAGTCGTACGGCGTGCGGGCGGGGATGAACAGCAGCGCGTTGTAGGTGGCCGTGCCCTCGGTCTTGCTGGAGATCACCTTTGCGGGATCGGTATAATCCATGAACTTTTCTTTGTAGAAGGCTGCGTAGTCTTCGTCGTCCACCTCGTTCTTACCGCGCTTCCAGATGGGCACCATACTGTTCAGTACCTGCAGCTCCACCACGTCCTCATACTCGTCCTCGCTGCCGATCTTCAGGCGCCGGGCGGGCATGTTCATCTTGATGGGGTAGCGGATATAGTCTGAATACTTCTTGACGAGCCCGGACAGGCGGTGCTCGTCCAGGAACTCGCTGTAGCGCTCATCCTCGGTGTCGTCCTTCAGCACGAGGGTGATATCGGTGCCCACGGTGTCGCGCTGCGCGGAGGTGATGTTGTATCCCTCGGCGCCCTTGCTCTCCCAATTCCAGGCTTCGGCGGCGCCAAACGCCCGGCTGACCACCGTCACCTTTTTTGCCACCATGAACGCGGAATAGAACCCCACGCCGAACTGGCCGATGATGTCGATCTCGGAAGCGGCGGCCGCGGCCTGCTCCGTCTCTGCCTCGTTGCGGAAGGCAAGGCTGCCGCTGGACGCGATGACGCCGAGGTTGCCCTCGAGATCCGCCTTGTCCATGCCCACGCCGTTGTCGGTGATGGTGAGGGTGCCGGCGGCTTTGTCTGGGATGACGCGGATGGCGAAATCCTCGCGCGCCAGGCCCACCGAATCGTCGGTGAGCGAGAGGAAGTACAGCTTATCGATCGCGTCGGACGCGTTGCTGATAAGCTCCCGCAGGAAGATCTCCTTGTGGGTGTAGATGCTGTTGATCATCAGATCCAGCAGCCGTTTGGATTCGGCCTTGAATTGTTTCATCTGTGGAACCAGCCTCCTTTTAGCAGTCAATCACACAGAGTGCTAAACGTACTATACAACTTTTCCACGCGGGATGCAAGGGGGTGCGCAGGCTTTTTTTGCAAAGTTGCAGATGGAAATCGATAAAACGAGCGTTTTCAACAAACAATTTAAAGATATCCTTGGGAGGACAGACGCATGAAGGTACTGCTTGTGAACGGCAGCCCCAACGAGAAGGGCTGCACCCATACAGCGCTGAGCGAGGTGGCCGGTGCGCTGAACGAGAACGGCGTGGACACCGAGATCCTGCACATTGGCACACAACCGGTGCGGGGCTGCACCGCCTGCGAAAAGTGCCGCGAGAGCGGCCGCTGCGTGTTCGACGACGACATGGCCAACGTCATTTTGGAGAAGATGATCGAGGCGGACGGCGTCGTGTTTGGCACGCCGGTATACTACGCTGGCGCAAACGGAGCGTTGTGCGCCCTTCTGGATCGCGTGTACTACGCGGGCACCAAATTTTTCAAAAACAAGCCGGGTGCGGCTGTGGCCTGCTGCCGCCGCACGGGCGGCACCGACGCGGTGGACCGGTTGAACAAATACTTCACCATTAGCCGCATGCCGGTGGTAGCCAGCCAGTATTGGAACGAGGTGCACGGCACCACGCCCGAAGAGGTGCGGCAGGACGAGGAGGGCATGCAGATCATGCGTGTGTTGGGCCGCCAGATGGCCTGGATGCTCAAGAACTTCGAGGCGGGCGGCGTGCCCCAGCCACAAGGTGAGAAGCGGGCGTGGACCAATTTTATCCGTTAGCAAAAGGATGGCCGGCCAAATCAAACCGCCGGGTGGATTTCCCGGCGGTTTCGCTGTGCCAGCTTTTTGTTTTTTGTCGGCTCTCATCCCGGCTGTGTGGCAAGAAGTCATTTGCGCTAGAACAACATGGAGAGAAACCAGATTACCCCCGCAAGCAACAGGATGAGTACGATGAGACTGACGATGCGCATCGACAGTACCATTGCCGCGAAACCGATGATGAGGCGGATGAGCAGGATGATGAACACGATAGCCAGCACAACCGCCAGGATGGTCCAAAGTATGAACATGACAACGCCCCCCTTCGATGATGTCAAGGCAACCCCAACATCTGTTTGTCCAAGTATAGCAGGGCGGCGACGCATAATTCAGAAAAAACCGTCGGGCGGCGCTGCCTCCCGCACAGGTAGCGGCGTCCGTTTTTTTGCATGGTTTTTTATCTCGCAGCACTATTGACAACCCCGGCGGGCTTGGGGTATAATAAGGCGAAGTGTAAAGTGATTCACTTTACATCAAACCGTGCGGGGAGGGGTACCGGTGCCCAAAAATCTGGAGCTTTCTTACCTCATCGATTTTTATGGCGACGTTCTCACCGACAAGCAGCGCGAGGTGATGGAACAGTACTACAACGACGACCTCTCGCTGGCCGAGATCGCCGAGAACTTCCACATCACCCGGCAGGGCGTGCGGGACTCCATCAAGCGGGGCGAGGGCATCCTGCTGGACCTGGAAGAGAAGGTGGGCTTTGCGGGCCGCTACCGCGAGATGCAGGCCGGTCTGGCCCGCCTGGAGGAACTTGCGCGAGACATCTCTTACCGTAACAAGAGCGGGTTTGGCTCGGCGGACGAGATAGACGCCGACGTGCGCCGGATGCTGGAGATCATCCAGAAGCTGGCGGAGTAAGACACAAACGGGCTTTTGCCCTGTTGGTACTACAGCAGCAAAGGAAGGACACGTTCAATGGCGTTTGAATCCCTCAGCGACAAACTTTCCAAAGTATTCAAAAAGCTGCGCGGCAAGGGCAAGCTGAGCGAGAGCGACATCCGCACCGCCATGCGCGAGGTGCGCATGGCCCTGCTGGAGGCCGACGTGAACTACAAGGTGGCCAAGGAGTTCATCGAGAACGTCACCCAGCGGGCCATCGGCCAGGAGGTGATGGACAGCCTCACCCCCGCCCAGCAGGTCGTCAAGATCGTCAACGAGGAACTCACCGCCCTCATGGGCAGCGAGAACGAATACATCCACCTCAAGAGCACGCCGCCTACCGTCATCATGATGTGCGGGCTGCAGGGCTCGGGCAAGACCACCCAGAGCGCCAAACTGGCCAAGTATTTTACAAAGCAGGGCCACCGGCCGCTGCTGGTAGCCTGCGACATCTACCGCCCCGCCGCGGTGGACCAGCTGAAGGTGGTGGGCGAGAGCGCGGGGGTACCGGTATTCGAGCTGCCCGGCGCGAAACCGGAGGAGATTGCCGCGAAGGCATACGCCCGTGCGCGTGACCATGGCGACGACCTCGTCATCATCGATACGGCCGGCCGCCTGCACGTGGACGAAGAACTCATGGCGGAGCTGAAACGCATCAAGCAGAACGTGCAGGTGGACGAGACGCTGCTGGTGGTGGACGCCATGGTGGGCCAGGACGCCGTGAACGTGGCCGAGAGCTTCAACAACGATATCGGCATCGACGGCGTGCTGCTTACGAAGCTGGACGGCGACACCCGCGGCGGCGCAGCGCTCAGCGTGCGCGCGGTCACCGGGCGGCCCATCAAGTTTGCCGGCGTGGGCGAAAAGCTGGACGACCTGGAGCCTTTCCACCCCGAGCGCATGGCTAGCCGTATTTTGGGCATGGGCGACGTGCTCACCCTCATCGAGAAGGCGCAGGACGCCGCCGACGAGAAAGAGGCCGAGGAAACGGCCAAGCGCCTTCTGGACAACAAGTTCGACATGAACGACCTGCTTGCCCAGCTGGGGCAGCTGAAGAAGATGGGCGGCGCGGCCGCCATGATGAGCATGATGCCCGGGATGGGGGGCTCCGCCGCCGGCGCCGACGTGGACGACGCCCAGTTCACCCGCATCGAGGCCATCATCCAGAGCATGACCCCCGGCGAGCGCGAAAAGCCGGCCATCATAAAGCCCCCGCGCAAGCGGCGCATCGCCGCGGGCAGCGGCACCCAGGTGGAGGATGTGAACCAGCTGCTGCGCATGTACGAGCAGATGAACAAGATGATGAAGCAGTTCAAGCGCAACCCCAAAAAGTTCAGCCGGTTCACAAAAGGGTTTGGCTTTTGAGCCGTTGTTCCGTCCCGATCTCATTGGTATTCGCGGTGTGTAGCAACACCGTTCGGATATACATGGCCATCGGCCATGCTTAAATTTTTCGGAGGTGTACGAAGTTTATGGCAGTAAAAATCAGGTTGCGCCGCATGGGCGCCAAGAAAGCACCCTTCTACCGCATCGTGGTGGCGGATTCCCGCTTCCCCCGCGACGGCCGCTTCATCGAGGAGATCGGCTACTACGACCCCACCAAGGAGCCCAGCGTCGTCGAGGTGGACGGCGAGAAGGCCAAGAAGTGGATCGCAAACGGCGCCCAGCCCACCGACACGGTGCGCGCCCTGCTGAAGAAAAAAGAGATCCTGTAAACCGCAGGCAGGCAAGGCATGTTCTGCGATGTTCTGGTTTGGCGCCGCGCATGCGTCCTGTTTACGGGCGTGCGGCGGCCTGCCTAACTAAGGAAGGATGAATGTTACCTATGCAAGAGGTGTTGATCGCGATCGCGCAGGGCCTGGTGGACGACAAGGACGCCGTGCAGGTCAGCGTGGACGATTCGAACCCGCGAGAGGTCGTCTTCCACCTCACTGTGGCCGAGGAAGATAAAGGCCGCGTGATTGGCCAGAAGGGCAGCAAGGCCCGTGCCATCCGCACCGTGATGAGTGCGATCGCCGCGAAACAGGGCAAACGCGCCCGGGTGGAAATCGACTGAGACAGGTTGCCCGCGCCTTTGGCGCGCGGGCAATGGTTCGTTTTTGTACGCTGCCCGCAATGGAGGGTCGACACGATGTTTTTGTTTACCCCGATGTACGCCCCGCTGCTGCTCGCGCTTATTCCCCAAAAATGGCGCGGCCTGCGGGTTTTTGTCATGATTGTGGGGCTCGTCGTCAGCATCGTGATGGTGGTGGCGGCGTTCCACTATGGCATGGAATACCAAAAGAACAGGCGCGCCCGCAGCGGGGGCCGGCTTATCATCCGCACAAAAGGCGGCTGGAAGGCGCCCGCCCCCGAGGGCACGGCACCCACCGCCGGGGCCGAAGACGCCTGGGACAGGGACGCCGGCGCCCTTTAGGGCGCCCCAAAAGGATCCGCTATGAAGAAAGAATACCTCGAGGCCGGGGAGTTCGTCACCACCCATGGCATCGCGGGCGAACTGCGCCTGTATCCCTGGAGCGACGGGCCGGACTTCCTTTCCGGCTTCGACACGCTGTACTTGGACGATGCGGGCAAAAGGCCGCTGCGCATGCTGGCCGTCCGCCCGCACAAGAACATATGCATCGTGAAACTCGAGGGCATCGCCACCATCGAGCAGGCGCGCCCCTTCGTGGGCAAAACGGTGTACATCGCGCGTGCCGACGCACATCTGGCGCCGGGACGCTTTTTTGTGCAAGACATTTTGGGTGCGCAGGTGGTGGACGACGCCACCAGCCGCGCCTATGGTACCATCGCAGCCGTCACCCACCCCGGCCGGCACGACGTGTACGAGATACATGGGCCGGAGGGTCAGGTGTGGTATTTTCCCGCGGTGCAGCCCTTTCTCGCATCTGTCGACCTGGACGCGGGGCAGGTGCGGGTACGGCCCATCGAGGGCATGTTCGAGCAAGAAGCGCCAAAGCAGAAGGGGCAGAGGACATGATCCAGATCGACATTGCCACGCTGTTCCCCGAGATGTGCGAGGTGGTGATGAACGAGAGCATCATCGGCCGCGCGAGGCGGGAGGGCAAGTTCTGCCTGAACTGCCACAACATACGGGATTATACGCTCTCCAAGCAAAAGCGGGTGGACGATTACCCCTACGGCGGTGGCCACGGTATGGTGATGCAGGCCGACCCCATCGCCCGCTGCCTGGACGTGATCCTGTGGCGGTACGAGCGCGCCGGGCGCGACCGTCCGCGCGTCGTCTTCCTCACGCCGGCCGGCAAGCCTTACGACCAGGCCGACGCGAAGCGGCTGGGCAAACTTTCCGGCCTTGTGCTGGTGTGTGGCCACTATGAGGGTATCGACGAACGTGTAATCGACGCATACGCCGACGAGGAGATCTCGATAGGGGATTTCGTGCTCAGTGGCGGCGAGCTTGCCGCCCTGGCCGTTGCCGACAGTGTGCTGCGACTGCAGCCGGGCGTGCTGAAAGACCCTGTAGGCTACGAGGGCGACAGCTTCTACAACGGCGTCCTGGAGCATCCGCAGTACACCCGACCGGACGTGTGGCGCGGCCGCCCGGTGCCCGAGGTGTTGCTCAGCGGGCACGCGGCCAACATTGAGGCGTGGCGGCGGGAACAGGGCCTTGCGCGCACGCAGGCCCGCCGGCCGGACCTGTATGCAAAATTGCCGTCCCGAACGACCGCCCCTCCTGTGCAGGGTGCCAAAAGGAACAAGGCAAATGGTGGATAGAATTCCACCAGATGCACAGCGAGGTTGTATGAATTGCATAGCTTGGCTTTTGAAAATTGGTGAATCCGCTTAAAGGTGGGCAGTCGGGAACGCAGCTTTCCGTAAGAGTGACCAAAGTGTGCTGCAAAAAGTTGACCTTTTGGCCCTGAGAAGCTACAATAGTACTATATTGGGCGTGCCCGTGTGCGGCGGTTATGGGCGGGCGGCAGATGCCCAAGGTGGAGAGGAATCACATTTCTGTTATCAAGAGGATAGGAGCAATACAGATATGTATGTGAAAGAGGTAACGGTGGAAAACCAGGTGGGCTTGCATGCCCGTCCCGCAACCTTTTTTATCCAGAAAGCGAACGAGTTCAAGTCGTCCATCTGGGTGGAGAAAGAAGAGCGCCGGGTGAACGCAAAAAGCTTGCTGGGCGTGCTGTCGCTTGGCATCGTGGGCGGCACCACCATCCGCGTCATCGCCGACGGCCCCGATGAGCAGCAGGCGGTGGACGGGCTGGTAAAACTGGTCACCTCCGGTTTTAGCGAATAATCCGCGCTGACAAGCGCTGCCTTCTCCGGCAGCGCTTTTTTCTTAGATAGTGTTGGCAGAAGTTCCGTCGTACATCCTTACGGTAAAATATTTCGCGTTTCTGCGTTGTTATCAATCATAATCCATTCAGTGTTGCTCAATCGTCTGCATTGAATCTCGAAAATTTTTCTCGCAAATCCGGTACGTTTCATCTTCTGTCAACACCATCAAAATAACCTTGTGCCGCGCGGGAAAACGCCCGGGGCGGGCGCAGGGCTTTTGCAAAGAGGTTTTTCCATGAGCGAGCTTACCATCCGTGCGGCGGTGCTGCAGGACGCCCCGGCCATCACGCGGCTCAACCTGCACAGCCTGGGTCTGCAAGGCGCAGATGACGCCACACGGCGGCGGATGCAGATCATCCTGCAAAACCCCGCACACTGCATTTTCGTGGCGGAAGCGGGCGACGCGGGCGTTGTGGGCTACCTGCACGCCGGCCTGTACGAGCAGACGTTTACAGACACACTGTGCGAGGCCATCTGCCTGGCCGTGGACGAGGGCAGCCAGGGCGGCGGCGTGGGCCGTGCGCTGATGCAGGCGTGCGAGGGATGGGCGCGGCGGCAGGGCGCCGCGGGCATCTGGCTCACGTCCACCTTTGCGCGTGAGGGCGCTCACGCCTTTTACAAGGCCATCGGTTATACCCATGTGCAGGACCGGAGGGCTTTTAAAAAAGTGTTTGCAGTAGAAGACGCCGCCGGATGACCACGGCGGAACTGTACCAGAAGGCGAACGCCCTGCCAAAGTTGCCCGGCGTATATATCATCCGGGACAAGACGGACGAGATCATCTACATCGGCAAAGCCAAGAGCCTGCGCACGCGGGTCAGTCAGTATTTCCGCCCCGGTGTGCCCCACGACGAGAAGACCACACGTATGGTGGAGCACGCCGCCGCCCTCGATTACATCGTGACAGCCACCGAGTACGAGGCGCTGGTGCTGGAGTGCAGCCAGATCAAGCAGCACCGCCCCAAATACAACATCCTGCTGAAGGACGACAAGGGATACAGCTACATCCGGGTGTCGGCGGGGGAGTGGCAGCGCATCTCGGCCGAGCACCAGAAGGAGAACGACGGCGCGCGGTATATTGGGCCATACATGTCCTCGTATGCCGCAAAACAGCTGGTGCAGACGGCGGCCGACTGCTTTCTTTTGCCCCGGTGCACGCGGCGCTTCCCTGAGGATTTTGGCAAGAACCGCCCCTGCCTCTACCATCATATCGGCAAATGTATGGGCACCTGCAGCGGCAAGATCTCGCAGCGCGACTATGCCGAAGCTGTGGACGGCGCGCTGCAGCTCATTGAGAAAGGGCGGGATGAACTGACCGGTCTGCTGGAAGCCCGCATGCAGGAGGCCAGCGAGGGGCTGGACTTCGAGCGCGCCGCCCTGTTGCGAGACCAGATCGCTGCCATCCGCAAGGTAAACGATGGGCAGACGGTCGTCAAACAGGGCGACAAGGACCAGGATGTCATCGCCTTCGCCAAATCGGCCGGGGCGGCCTGTGCGGCCATCCTGCGCTTCCGGGACGGCCGCCTGTGCGACAAGCGGGAGTTCGTCTTCCCAGGTGCGGGTGCGCTGGACGAGCTGCGTGAGGAGTTCCTGCCCGAGTATTATGTGGGCAGCGAAGGGGTGGAGTGCGAGGAGATCCCGCCGATCATCGCCGTGGATGCGCCGGTGCCGGGGCAGGCGCTGCTGGAGCAGCTGCTGGCCGAGCAGAAGGGGGCGAAGGTGCGCATCTACACGCCCGAACGGGGCGACAATGCCAAGCTTATGAGTACCGCGTACGTGAATGCCGCCGAGCGCCTGGCGCTGGAGAGCGGCCGCACCCGCCGCGAGGAGAAGGCGCTGGACGAGCTGGCCGGCCTGCTGGGGCTGGATACACCGCCCGACGTCATCGAGAGCTATGATATATCCAACTGGGGCGAGGGCAGTAGTGTGTGTGGCATGGTGGTGTTCGAGGGCGGCCGGCCCAAGAAGGCCGGCTATCGGCGCTTCAAGATAAAGACCGTGGCCGGCACCGACGACTACGCCAGCATGGCTGAAACGCTGCTGCGCCGTGCCGCGGAGTACGATGCCGGCGCCAAGGGCCAGTTCGGCCAGAAGCCGGACCTGATCCTGGTGGACGGCGGCCGCGGGCAGGTGGGCGCTGCGGCGGCCAGTCTTGCGGGCACCGGCCTTGCGGACGTACCGCTGTACGGCATGGTGAAGGATGCGCGCCACCGCACGAGGGGCCTTGTCTCCCGCGAAGGAGCGGAGATCGCCCTTTCTATGCACCGCGGGGTGTTCACACTGGTCACCCGCGTGCAGGACGAAGCCCACCGTTTTGCGCTGGACTACCAGCGTCGCGCCGCCAAGGGCAGGGCGTTTTCGTCCACGCTGTCCGGTATCAAGGGTGTAGGCCCGGCCACCGCCAGGGCCCTCATGGCCCATTTCAAGACGGTGAAGGCCATCTCGCAGGCGGCTGAAGAAGAGCTGGCTGCGGCAAAAGGCGTGAACAGGGCTGCGGCCAGGGCCGTATATGCCCATTTCCACAGTCAACAAGGGCCCGGGGAGGGCCAAGTTTGAATAGAAGGAGTGTTGCACAATGAGGATCATGTACACAGGAATGGACAACAGGGTGCGGGTGTGCCGTGCCACACGCGTCAAGTTCATGGACGATGGCTTCCAGCGCACAGACAAGAACGACGAGCGGGACGAGGAGATCAGCGGCCCCATCATCATCGCCCATGTGGACCGCCAGAAGGGCGGTATGCGTCTCACCCTGCAGGCACCGGACAATTACGATATGGGTGCCGCCCGCACGCACCTGCTGCAGTACGATTACCTGGACCTGACCATGTGCACAGTGAAGGGTGAGAACCTGTACTAGGGACTGTTGATATGAAGCGAATGAGCCGTCTTATTGGCTGATTTTGCGCCTTCCTTGAAATGCGCGAAAATCGGTTCGAAACCTTGTGTCGACAGGCCCCGGGCACACCCTGCGAGAATTGACAAACAGACGGCGGGGCCGCATAATAGTATCATCGCGTTCCGCCAAAAGCTGTCTTGATTCTTTCGTCTAGGGCAGCTTTTGCCGTCCGCCGCAGCCGCGGCGGCGCTTCGCCAGCGGCGGGCCGCAAATGCCTGCCGGGGGAGGAGATCGTTTGCGCATCATTGCGGGAGACAGCCGCGGTACAAAACTGGAAAGCCTGCCCGGCGACGCCACCCGCCCCACGCTGGAGCGGGTGAAAGAAGCTATGTTTTCCTCGGTGCAGTTCCTGCTGCCCGGCGCCCGCGTGCTGGACCTGTATGCGGGCAGCGGCCAACTGGGCCTGGAAGCCCTCTCGCGCGGGGCGGTGCACTGCACCTTTGTGGACGAAGCGCCTGCAGCCGCAGCCCTGATCGCCAAAAACGCGCAGGCCGCAGGCCTTGCGCCGCGCGCGAAGGTGGTGCGCGGCAATGTGGAGGCGTTTCTGGCGCGCGAGGGCGATGTGTTCGACATCATCCTGCTGGACCCGCCCTACGGGAAAAGCCTGCTGCACCGCGTGTTGCCCGCCCTGGGCGTCCGCTGTGCCGAGGGGGCGGTGGTGCTGTGCGAGCACGAGATTGGCACCCAGCTGCCCGAACGGGCGGGAGACCTCTCGCTAAAAAAGCAGTACCGGTACGGCACCGTGGCCGTGGCCCGGTATGAGTATATGCTGGAAACGCCCACACTCTGAACGAGGGAAGGACGGAAACAACCCGTGAGAATCGCGATCTGCCCCGGCAGCTACGACCCCGTCACCTACGGCCACCTGAATATCATCCAGCGCTGCGCCGGATTGTTCGACAAGGTGATCGTGATGGCGCTGATGAACACCGAGAAGGAGAACCTGTACACCTTTTCGGTGGAGGAACGCATGGATATGCTGCGTATCATCACGAAGGATATCCCCAACATCGAGGTGGACTGCTACGATGGGCTGGTGGCCGATTACGCACGCAAGGTGGGCGCAAGCGCTCTGGTGAAGGGCCTGCGCGCCCTTGCCGACTTTGAATACGAGTTTCAGATGGCGCTCATCAACAAGAAGATAAACCCCGAACTGGAGACCGTCTTCATCACTACAGACATCCGCTATATGTTTCTCTCGTCCAGCGCCGTGCGCGAGGTGGCCCGCTACGGGGGCGACCTGTCCGAGTTCGTGCCGCCGCCGCTGGAGGGGATGATCCTGGATCGGCTGAAAAACGGAAGGAAGCCCTAAACACCCGCGCCGTTTCTCATCTAGAAAGGAGAACGAAAGATGAATATCGATGATTTGCTGGACCTGATGGACGAGACGCTGGAGGACGCCTTCACGGTGCCGCTTACCGGCAAGCGGATGGTGGACGCCGAAAAACTGCGCGACATCATCGATGATATCCGCCTGAACATGCCCACCGAAATCCGCCAGGCCAAGGCCATCGTGCAGGACCGCGCCGAGATCGTGGAGGGCGCCCGCAAGGAGGCCGAAGGTATCGTGCGCAAGGCGGAGGAACGCGCCCGCGCCGTTGCAAGCGAGCAGGAGATCGTGAAAATCAGCCAGCAGAAGGCGTCCGAGATCACACAGGGTGCCCAGAACAGCGCCAAGGAGATGCGCAAACAGGTGACGAACTTCTGCGAGAACATGCTGCGCCAGACGGAGGAACAGCTGGCCAAGAGCATGGGCGAGGTAAAGAACGTGCGCAGCTCGATGCGCAACAGGGCTATCACAAAAAGCGAATAGATTCCAGTTCCGCCAAAACCAACATAAGGGGCACCCGCCATGTACCGTCCGGCACAATACAATGGAGATTCTGTGGCCGTGCCGCAGCTTGTGTTTGCGCGTCTCACCTTTCCCGATGCAGGCGAGGCGCGCTTTCGCGTGGCGCTGTACCTGCTGCAGAACGGCGAGTGCGATGCTGCCCGTGTGGCCGACGCGCTACGTCTCTCCCGCGCAGAGGTGGAGCGGGAACTGGCCTACTGGGAGGGCGCCGGCCTGCTGGAACGTGTGGATACGCCCGACGGCCCCGCACTGCCTGCCGAAAAAGCCCCGCGCCGCCAGTACATGACCACGGCCGAGGTGAACACAGCCGCCGGGGCGGACCCCGTGCTGGGTGCGATGATGCAGGAACTGCAGCGCATCTTTGGCGGCATGGTGGGCCGGCGGGACCAGGAGATTTTTTGCACGCTGTACACCCGGGACGGCTTCGCCGCCGATTTCATTCTCACGGCGGCAGTGTACTGTCAGAGCCAGGGCAAAACCGGCGCATTGCGCGTGGAACGCGCCCTGTTCGACTGGCAGAAGCAGGGCATAGAAGATGCCCATGCTGCCGACCAACACCTGAAGCTTCTGGCGGCGCGGCAGGCACGGTGCGCACAGGTGGCGGCGCTGTTGGGCGTCGCGGAGGCCGGCCTCACGCTGGGCGAGCGGCGGGCTATCGCAAAATGGGACGAAGAGTACGGCTACGGCGACGAGATGCTGGAACTGGCCCGTCTGCATGCGGGCGACAAACAAAATGACGTAAAATACCTCTCTTCCATCCTCAAACGGTGGCAGGGCAAGGGATACCGCACCACCCGTGACGTGCAGCGCGCCGAAGAGGGCCGCAACCTGCGCGTGCAGGGCCCGGCAGAGACGCCTGCCCGCGGGCGGGACATTCTGTCCGGCCGTGGGTATGTGCCGCTTTCCAAGCGCAAGGGTGGGTAGCCATGCGCAAGCCGCGCCCCGGTCTTTTTTGAACAAACGAACCAGCACCGAGAGGAGAGCACCCAGTGAACCGGCAGGAACTGTACATCGAGGCAAAGCGGGAGATCGCCCGGCACCGCCAGCGCGCGCAGGACGATGCCCTGCGCCGCCGCGCCCAGCTGGAGGAAGCCCTGCCCGGCCTTGTGGAACTGGACCGCCGCCGCGGCGCGATGGGCGCGATGGCCGCGCGTCTGGCGGCCGACGGCCAGCAGGCCGAAGCGCGGGAAAAACTTTCGGAGATGCATGCGCTGGCCGCCCAGCGTGCGGAGATGTTGCATGCCGTCGGCAGCAGTGAACGGGACCTGGAACCCCGGTACGACTGCGCCGCCTGCGAAGACACCGGCATCGCGGACGGGCGCGTGTGCGGCTGTGTGCACCGTGAGGTGCTGCGGCTGCGCCGGGCGGAGATCAATGCCGAAAGCCCGCTCACCATCTCTTCGTTCGATACGTTCGACCCCGCGCGCTACCCCGAGCGGATGGAGGGGTACCCCGGTTCCCCCCGGCGGGACATGGCCGCCCTGCTGCAGGAGTGCCGGGACTATGTTGCCACCTTCGGCCGCCGCAGCCGCAGCTACTATTTCTATGGGGACGCCGGCCTCGGCAAGACGCATCTGGCGCTGGCCATAGCGGGCGGCGTGCTGGAGCAGGGGTTCGACGTGATCTACGTGAGCGCCCAGAGCGCCTTTGCACAGCTGCTGCAACACCGGCGGGAAACCGGCCGCACAGGCGAACTGTTCACCTCCATGCTGCAGGCGGAGTTGCTTGTATTGGACGACCTGGGAAGCGAGTTTTTGGATGCGTACGTGCTTTCGCTTTTGTATGAGCTGGTGAACACCCGCATGGGGCGCCGTCCCACCATCTATACCTCCAACATAACGCGGGAGGATCTGCTGCGCCAACGCTACACCGAAAAGATCGCCTCCCGCCTGCTGGGCGAGTGCGACCCCATCGAGTTCTGTGGCGAGGACCTGCGCCTGCAAAGGCACGGCTAGCGTTTGCGAAGTGGAGGGAAGCGCATGAAAACAGTCCGGAGGCTGCGTGGCCTTCTGGTATTCCTCCTTATGTCGCTGTTGCTTGTGGTCTATCTGCTGGTGCAGAACAATTGGATCCAACCTGAAAACATCCGCCTGGTGTACGACAACCTGCCCTCTGCTTTCGACGGCTTTCGAATCGTGCATATCTCGGATACCCACCTGCCGAAAAACGCGTCCAGTGTGGAAAAGATCGTTCGTCTTGTGGCGGAGCAGGAACCGGATATCGTTGTGATGACCGGAGACAGTATCGATATGTCGGCAGAGTTGAACTCCTGCAGGCTGGAGGAACTGTGTGAAGGCTTGTCGGCGATATGTGGCGTGTATGCCGTTACGGGGAACCATGAGGTTGCGAGCGGCCAGATCCTTGAATGGAAGTCGATTTTGAGCGAGCGCGGTGCAATGCTGCTGGATGACGACTACATTTTTTTGGAGAGAGAAGGGCAGAAGATCGTCATTGCCGGCTTGCGGGATGGCGAACTGTACTCTGCAGACACCTTTGCATCTCAAGAACTACCGGATTATTTCCAAATCCTGATAGCGCACAGGCCGGAGTTGTGGGTATCCTATCTTCCACCGGATGGCCCTCGTCCGGACCTGGTATTGGCGGGCCATGCCCACGGAGGGCAGATACGGATCCCGGGCGTGGGCGGGCTTGTCGCGCCGGATCAGGGTTTTTTCCCTCAGTACACTTCCGGTGTGTATGCCCTGGACGATGCGACCAATATGGTCGTCAGCCGTGGGCTGGGGAACAGTATCCTGCCCTTCCGGGTCAACAATCGTCCGCACCTGCCGGTAATCACGCTTGTTGCAGGTTAAGTATGGCGGAGAAGCCTGTTGTTTTTGCCATACGCCGGCGTGTTTTGATACGGAAACCGCACAACATTGAAAGGGATGCCTGACCTGTGTCAGGCATCCCTTGGTTGTCTGTAAAAGCGTTTAGCCACCGCCTTTTTTCTCGTCCGCCAGCGCGCGGTCCAGCATGATGGCGGCGAAATCCAGCGCGTTGTACAGGCCGTTCTTCACGCTCTGCTTGGCGATGCGGTCTTTGGGCGAGAGGGTGGTATCAGTGGAAAGCAGCATCACCATCACCTTGTCCGGTAGCTCCTCGTCGTTCTCCTTCCGGGTGGACAGTATCTGCATGAACACCACGTAAGGGTCGGCCATGTCGCCGTAATACATCTCGTTTTTAGAGCGCACCAACGGGCGCCCCTTGTATTTCAACTTGGGTTCAAATGGCATCCAATTTGCTCCTTTTTGTGCTTCTACGCGCGATTGTCTCGCTCGGAGAGATATTCTTTCACCATCGCCTGCAGAATGTCGTCCCGGTCCACCTTGCAGATCTTGGTGCGCGCGCCGCCATAGGTGGTGATGTAGGTGGGATCCTCGGAGAGGATGTACCCCACGATCTGGTTGATGGGGTTGTACCCCTTCTGTTTCAGCGCGCTGTACACTTCGTTCATGATCTGCTTGATCTCGTGGTCCCTGTCATTATTCACAGAAAAGATGGTGGTGGTGGCGTCGCTCATGGCTCGCTCCTCCTTGCAAAAGAATGCGGTGCGGGCTTCTTTTGTCCCATTATAGTATGAAACGGGTACAAATGCAAGGGAAAAGCGCTTGCGTGGGGCGCGCGTACCAGTCCAAAGATATGCCCTTTTTATATGCTGCCGCGCCGTCTGTCCCGTGCTTACAAGGGGGCCCCGCGCAGGGACACGCCCATCCCGCCAAGAGCCTCCAGTGCCTTCTGGATCACCGCGTCGGCGTCTGCGTCGGTAAGGGTGGTGTTTGCATCGCGCAGCACAAGGCTGTACGCAAGGCTTTTTTTGCCGGCCGGTATGCCTTCGCCGCGGTAGATATCGAACAGCGAGAGGTCCTCCAGCAGCGCGCCGCCCGCCCTGCGGATGGCGCTGTCCATCTCGGCGGCGGGCAAACCCTCATCGGCCACGAGCGAGAGGTCGCGCGTGATGGCAGGGAAGCGGGGCAGGGGCCTGTACTGGGGCACGCCGCCGCGCGCCTCGTACAACGCGTCCAGCAAGATGTCCGCCACCACCACCCGCGGGCGCACGTCGTAGTTTTCGGCCACCTGCGGGTGGATCTCGCCGATAGTACCAAGACGTACCATCTCCGCTTTCTTGCCTCCGTTTGCCGGGCGCACATAGATATCCGCGCATCGGCCGGGGTGGTAGCTGGGCTCGTCTGTGTTGCGGCGCATCTCAAAGCTGCCCACGCCGAAAGAGGAGAGGAGTGCTTCCAGGGCACCTTTCAACGCGCTGTAGTCCCAGGCGGGGCCATAGGCCGCAAGGATGGCCTTCTGCCGCTCGGTGGGCAGTTCCTCCGGGTTTTCGGCGGGCAGGTACTCCACGGCCAGCTCAAATAGGGCGGCCTGTGCCGCGCTGCCTGCCCAGTTGCGGCCCACCACCTCCATCATGGAGGGCAGGGCGGTGGTGCGCATGATGGACGTCTCTTCGCCCAGCGGGTTCTGGATGCGCACGGCATTGCGCAGCGGGCTGGCCGGTGCAAGGCGGATCTTGTCAAAAGCGGCGGGGCTATAGAAGCTGAACGTCTCGCACTCGAAGAAGCCGTAACCGCACAGCAGGGCGGCCACGTCCCGTTCGAAGCGCTGGCGGGGCGTGGGCATGGCCGAAGCCGCGCCGCGCAGCACGGTACTGGGTACATTGTTGTAGCCCACAAAGCGCGCCACCTCTTCTGCGATGTCGCAGTCGCGAATGATATCTGCCCGGAAGGAGGGGACATGCACGAGCTCGCCCTCCACCCGCAGCTCCAGCGGGCGCAGGATGCGCACCATCTCCTCGGCGGGCAGGCTGCTGCCTAAAAGGCGGTTCACCTCGTCCGGCCGGAAGGGGATGGCCCGCGGGACGGGCGGGGCAGGGTAGTCGTCCAGGATGCCGCCCATGATGTCGCCGGCGTCCAGCTCGGCCACCAGTTCCAGCGCGCGGCAGAGGGCGGGCAGCGCGTTCTCGGGGTCGAGGCCTTTCTCGAACCGGCCGGACGACTCTGTGCGCAGGCCCAGTTTTCGCGAGGTGGCCCGAACGCTGGGGCCGTCGAAGCAGGCCGCCTCGAACACAACCCGCCGGGTCGTCTCGTATACACCGGAGAATTCGCCGCCCATCACGCCGGCGATGGCGATGGGCTCCTCAACGTCTGCGATGATCATCATCTCGGGCGCAAGCGCGCGCTGCACGCCATCCAGCGTCATAATGCCCTCGCCCTCCGCAGCACGGCGCACGGTGATGGACCCGCCGTGTACGTAGGCGTAGTCGAAGGCGTGCATGGGATGGCCGTACTCCAGCATCACATAGTTCGTGATGTCCACGATATTGTTGATGGGCCGCACACCGGCCAGGCGCAGCCGCTCGCGCAGCCAGCGGGGGCTGGGGGCGATGCGCACGTTGTCCACCATGGCGGCGGCGTACCGCTGGCAGATATCGTCCGACTCCACCTTGACGCGCAGCGAGTCTGCAATGTCCCCGCCGCCGGCGGGCAGGGAGGGGATGTGGTCCACAAAGGGTACGCCGAAGGTGGCCGCCGCTTCGCGCGCCAGCCCCCGGACGGACAGGCAGTCCGGCCGGTTGGGGGTAATCTCGAACTCGAAGCTGTAGTCATCCATGCCAAGGGCCGCGGCGGCGTCGGTGCCGGGCACGGCCTCATCGTCCCTATCCAGAACAAGGATGCCGTCCTCCACGGCGTTCGGGAAGTCGTTCAGCGTAAGGCCCAGTTCGGCCAGGCTGCACAGCATCCCGTTCGACTCCACCCCCCGCAGCTTGCCCCGCTTGATCTCCAGGCCGTTTGGCAGCTTGGCGCCGTGCAGCGCCACGGGGCACAGGTCGCCCTCTTTCAGGTTTTGCGCGCCAGTGACGATCTGCACCGTCCCGCCGCCCACGTCCACCTGGCACACCAACAGCTTGTCGGCGTCCGGGTGGCGGGCGATCTGCATGATGCGGCCAACGACCACGTTCTTCATGCGGTCGGCCTCACTCCCGTAGGTTTCCACCTTGGAGCCGCTCATGGTCATCTTCTCTTCAAATTCGGCCGGGGAACAGCGGAAAGGGGCAAAGCTCTGCGCCCATCTAAGTGGCAGTTTCATATGTTTGCCCTCCTGTTTAATATTGTGCGAACTGGCGCAGGAAGCGCAGGTCGTTTTCGTACAGCAAGCGCATGTCGTCGATGTCGTAGCGCATCATGGCGATACGTTCTATTCCCGCGCCAAACGCAAAGCCGGAGTAGACGGACGGGTCGACGCCGCAGTTCTCCAGCACCTGGGGATGCACCATGCCGCAGCCCAAGATCTCGATCCACCCCTCGCCCTTGCAGAGAGAACAGCCCCTGCCGCCACACTTGAAGCAGCTCATGTCCATCTCCGCGCTGGGCTCTGTGTAGGGAAAATGGTGCGGGCGGAAGCGGGTCTTCGTGTCCGGCCCGTACAGCTTGCGGATGAACAAATCTAATGTGCCCTTCAGGTCGGTGAAGGTGATGCCCTCGTCCACCGCCAGGCCCTCGATCTGGTGGAAGATGGGCGAGTGGGTGGCGTCGGCAGTGTCGCTGCGGTACACCCGGCCGGGGCAGATGATGCGGATGGGTGGCTTTTGGGCCAGCATCGTGCGTATCTGCATGGGGCTTGTCTGGGTGCGCAGCAGGATGTTGTCGGTCACGTAGAAGGTATCCTGCGTGTCGCGCGCGGGGTGGCTTTTGGGCATGTTCAGCATCTCGAAATTGTACTTGTCGTACTCCACCTCCGGGCCGGTCACCACGTCGAAGCCCATGCCGAGGAAGATCTCCTCCAGCTCCACCAACACCTTGGAAAAGGGGTGTCGCCCGCCCTGGGCGGGTTTTGTGCCGGGCAGCGTCACATCGATGGTTTCCCCGGCCAGCCGCGCCGCTAGGCCCGCAGCAGCCAGTTCGCCGCCGCGGGCAGCCACCGCCTGTTCGATCTCCTCGCGGATCTCATTGGCAAGCGCGCCCACCACCGGGCGTTCCTCGGCCGAGAGACCGCCCATTTGTTTGAGGATGGCCGTCAGCTCCCCCTTTTTACCCAAAAAACGCACGCGCAGACCCTCCAGCGCCTTTTCGTCGGGCGCGGCTTCCACCTCGGCTCTGGCCAGCTTGCGTATCTGCTCCAGTTGCTCTTTCATCTCTTTGAACCCTCTTCCATTCTGCATTTCGGTCGTTGTACAGCAAGGCCATGTGGCGGCACAAAGAAAAATCCCCGCCCCAAAACTGGGACGGAGATACAAAAACTCCGCGGTACCACCCAAATTCCCGCCATGGAAAGAACAAGGCGGACACTCTGCCCCTATAACGGGAGGACCCGTTTCGGCCTACAAGCCGCCGGCGCACCGATGGAAATGGGCGCGGGCCGCGTTCAACCAAACCGCTCGGAAGGGAACTTCCCGCGTTCTTTGCCCAGGGTGCTTGCAGCAGTAGAAATGTCTCACGTTTCTACTGCACCCTTATCTCTGGCAGGGCAGGATAGAACGAGTACTTTCCTTCGTCATCGCGTTGTAGCTTTGGCGATTATAACATGTGACGCCCGTTTTTGCAAGGGGGTGGGCGCTATCGAAAGGTGGGGCATGGTCGACTTATAGTACATACTCAAAAAGTGCCTGTTGTGATATACTGACAAGCAGCACGTATTATAGCACGTACTTTAGAAGTGTGCATACAAAAGGAAGCGGAAGGGGTGGGCGAATGATCTCCGGCATCGGGGTGGACTGCGTGCAGCTGGCGCGCATGCAAGAGAGCCTTGCGCGGGCACGCTTTGCGCAGAAGGTGTTCAGTGAGGGGGAGCGCGCGCTGTTCGCAGGCAAAACCGAAGAGCGCGCAGGTGAAATAGCCGCCGGCTGCTTTGCCGCCAAGGAGGCGTTCCTCAAGGCGTGCGGAAGGGGGCTTGGCGCCTTCGCGCTAACCGACATCGCCGCCCTGCGAAACGATGCCGGCGCGCCATACTACGCCTGCACGGGTGCGGCGGCCGCCCACCTTGAACAGAACGGCCTGGTTGCCCATCTGTCCATCACGCACGACGGCGGCTTGGCCATCGCGTTTGCCCTGCTGGAAAAGACGGGAGGGTGAGAGGTCGTATGCGCAGCTTCCCGCCCGGAGTCCGGCCGTCACTCCCCCAGCATCAGGTGGGCGCATTTATAGATGTCGCCGCAGCCTAGTGTGAGCGCGAGGTCGCCGGGTTTGGCGTGCTCCATCACGTACGCGGCCACCTCGGGCTGCGTCTCGAACCACACGCTGCCGGGTATCCTGTCGGCCAGGTCGGCCGTGGTTACCGAATAATCTTCGCCGCTCTCCCGCCCGCCCATGATGGCGGTCATCACCACCCGGTCGGGGATTTTCAGCACCTCTACAAAGTCCTGCAGCAGCATCTGCGTACGGGAGAAGGTGTACGGCTGGAACACCGCCCACACCTGTCCGTAGCCCATGCCCATGGCTGCAGTCAGCACGGCGCGCAGTTCGGCCGGGTGGTGGGCGTAATCGTCGGCAATGGTCACACCGTTCCGCTCGCCCAGCACCTCAAAACGGCGGCCGGTGCCCTTGAAGGCGGCCAGCCCTGCCGCGCACTGGGCGGCCGTGGCCCCCAACCGCCGCGCGCCGGCCCAGGCGGCCAGCGCGTTGTACACGTTGTGCCGCCCCGGTACGGCCAGCAGCACTTCATTGCCCCCCGTTCCGCCAATAGCGGAACCGCCGGTCCCGTCCTCCTCCACGCGGAAGGCCCAGTAGGAGGGCTTGTGTTCCCGCAGGGCCACGGCGCGCCAGGCGCACCCCTCCGCAAGGCCAAAGGATACGGGCCGCGGCCCACCGGCGGGCAGGCCGGCCACCACGTCGCGGCTGTTTTCGTCGTCGCCGTTGTACAAAACGGCCCCGGTGGCCTGGGTGCAAAACTGGCGGAAAGCGGCCTTCAGGCCGTCCATGTCGCCAAAAAACTCCAGATGGTCGTTGTCCACGTTCAGCAGCACAGCGGTGTCCGGGTGCAATTCCAGGAAGGTATTGTGGTATTCACACGCTTCCACCACGATGGCGTCGCCCCCGCCGCCCTTGCCGTAGCCGCCAATGAGCGGCAGCCGCCCGCCAATGACCGCCGCGGGGTCCAGGCCAGCGCTTTCCAGCACCTGCACGGCCATGCCGGTGGCGGTGGTCTTGCCGTGGGTGCCCGCAAAGCAGAGCGGCCGCGCGTACAGGGACGAAACGTAGCCCAGCATCACGCTGCGCTCCACGCAGGGGATGCCCAGGCGCTCCGCCTCCTGCCGCTCGGGGTTGTCGGCCCGGATGGCCGCCGAATAGACGACGAGGTCTGCCCCGTGTACATTTTCGGCCGCATGGCCCATGCACACGCGCACGCCCTGCCGCCGCTCGTAATCCAGGATCTCCCCCTCGTTCACGTCGCTGCCCGAGATGGCATACCCCCGGGGCAGCATGATCTGCACCAGCGGATACATGCCGCTGCCGCCCACCCCGATGAAATGCAGCCTTTTGGCCGTTGCCAGCACGGCGCCCACGTCCACTCCCAAAACCGGATTGCTCCCTTCCGCTCGTTCTGTTTGAATAGCAGTATACCACATGCGGGGAAAGAAGCCAAAAGTTGCACAATTTTTTGGCAGATTTCTGAAAGCGGATGTGGTATACTAAACAGAGAAAATCACACGATATATAGCATCTGCCGCTGCGGCGGCGCACCGCCACACGCCGCAGACGAACCGGGAGGCCCCTATGCTGCCGAAACTGCCCGCCCCCATCCTTGATATCCTGGGCGCCATCCGGTGCGCCGGGGGGCAGGGCTATGTGGTGGGCGGCGCTTTGCGGGACCTGATGCTGGGCGTGCGCCCCACCGACTGGGACGTGGCTGCCACGTTGCCCCAGGTCACGCTTATGGCCGCGCTGCCGGGTGCAAAGGATATCGGCGGGCGGCTAGGCACCGTGCGGGTATCGTTGCCGGGCGGCAGCTGCGACATCACCCCCTGCCGGGGCGAGGCGGATTACGCCGACCGCCGCCACCCAAGCCGGGTGTGGCTGGTGCCCAATATACTCACCGACCTCTCCCGCCGGGACTTTACCATAAATGCCATGGCCTACAACGGCGAGATCCTGCTGGATCCTTTTAGTGGGCGGGAGCACCTGCGCCAACGGCTGTTGTGCTGCGTGGGCGAGCCGGCGCTCCGCTTTGCCGAGGATCCCCTGCGCATCCTGCGGTTGTTCCGCTTTTCGGCCACGCTGGGCTTCACGGCCGAGTGGCGCACCTACGTGGCCGCCTCCCGCCTGGCCGAGAGCATTGCCCTGCTTTCTCGTGAGCGGGTGCGGGACGAGGTGCAGAAGATCCTGATGTCCGACGGGCCGCAGGTGTTGGGGGCGCTTATCGCGAAGGGCGGCCTTGTTCACTACGGCTTCGAGTTCGCGCCCAGCCTGGCTACCCTGGCCGAGGTGCCGGGGCTGCCCCACTGCCGCTGGTGGGCGCTCATCTCGCTGTGCGGGGCCGATCGTGCCGCCGTCATCCAGGCGTTTGGCCTCTCTCGCCGCTTTTTGGGAGAGCTGGACGAGCTGGCTCGCCTGTACCGCCTGGGCCCCTCGGTGGACAAGACCTTCCTTAAACAGAAGATACGCAACACCAAGTTGGATTACGCGCCCATCGCCGCCACCTTCGCGGCCGTCACGCCGGCCTTTATGGCCGAGCCGGTGCTCTTTGCCGGCGTGCAGATCAAAAAGGAACCCTACCGTATCGAAGACCTCGCCGTGGACGGAGGCATGTTGGCGGAGGAGGGCATTCGGGGGGCGGCCTGCGGAAGGGTTCTGGACGAACTGCTGGGCGCTGTGATACAAAACCCCGCACTGAACCAGACACCGGTCCTGCTGGGTCTTGCACGCGGTCTGCGGCAGATTTTGTAGAAAACGCGCGGAATGTGGCGAAAGCTGCACCCCGCGCGTTCTTGTTTTCCGCCGCTGACCCCGGTGTCACCACCCGGAAGGGCGAGGCGCCCTTCCCACGCAAAGGAGAGGAGTACAATGAAACGCAGAAGTATCCAAAAACTGGTGCGCGGCCGCCCAACGGTGGACGGCGCGGGCGTGCGTCTCACACGCGTGCTGGACAGGGGCACCGTGTATGAGTTCGACCCCTTCCTGATGCTCGACTCGTTTGACTCGCGCGACCCGGAGGATTACATCCGCGGCTTCCCGCTGCACCCCCACCGCGGCATCGAGACACTGACAATGTTGTTGGACGGGGAGATGGCCCATATGGACACGCTGGGGAACAAAGGCCGCATCGGTCCCGGGCAGTGCCAGTGGATGACGGCGGGCAGCGGTATCCGCCACGAGGAGATGCCTGTGGCCTCGCCCCGCCTGCGGGGCCTGCAGTTGTGGCTCAACCTGCCGAGGGCCGAAAAGATGGCCGAGCCCCGCTATTTCGACATCGGCGAGGGGCAGATTGGCGTCTGCGAAAAGGACGGCGCCACCGTGCGGGTTATCTCAGGCGCGTTCGAGGGTGCCCAGGGGGTGAAGCCCCGTCACATCCAGGCCACGGTGCTGGACGTATCACTGCGCGCGGGGCGTACCATCGCGATCCCCACGAAACCGGAAGAGACCGTTTTCATTTTCCTCATCGAGGGCGCCGCGATGGTGGAGGGACAACCCGTGCCCGAAAAGACCGCCGTGCTGTTTGGCGAGGGGGAGGAGATCGCCGTCTCGGCAACACAGGAGGAGCCAGTCCACTTCTTTTTCTTCTCCGGCCGCCCGCTGGGCGAGCCGGTGGCCTGGGGCGGGCCCATCGTGATGAACACGCAGGAGGAATTGCGGCAGGCGTTCAATGAGCTGGAGGACGGCACCTTTATCAAACACGGCGCAGCGCGTTGAGTGCTGTTTTGGCAGATGCGAAACGTGCGCCCGGCCATCGGCCGGGCGCACGCGCATGTATGCGGCTATCTGAACTTTGAAAGAAGCGCCGCCCATCCTCCTTGCATCGGCCCAACCGGTGGTTGCAACGTGGGCTTCTCCGTCCAATTGGTCACCTTGCACAGGAGGGCGCGGGAGCAAGGCCTTTTTTTGGGCAAGGCGTAAAAGCGGTTTTCAGTCCTTGTGTCTTGGGGCGGATGCGTGGTATAGTATTTTTGATGTGTACATATGTTCCTGTGAGGTGTACAGTATGGAAGAGAAGAAATATCTACTGGTGGAAGCCTCGGTGATACCGGAGGTGTTCTTGCGTGTGCTGCACGCCAAGGAGCTGCTGGCCAGTGGCGAGGCAAAAAATGTTTCCCGCGCCACCCGCATGGCGGACGTGAGCCGCAGCGCGTTTTACAAGTATAAGGACAGCGTGTTCCACGCCGTAAGCGGGCGCGAGACGGTCACGCTCACGGCTTCGCTGCTGGACGAAACGGGCGCGCTGCAGTCGCTTCTGGCGGCCATCTCGGCGGCCGGGGCCAGCGTGGTCACCATCAACCAGAGCATGCCGGAGAACGGCGCGGCCATCGTGGCCGTCACCATGCGCACCGATGGCATGCAGCTCAGCCTGGACGAGCTGTGTGAGCGGCTGAAGACGCAGCGCACGGTGGTGGACGTGCGGCAGAACCAGTAAAGCGGATGCAACACCGCGGGAAAGTGAAAACCGGAAAGGGAATGGATACGATACTATGGTGAAACTGGCGATTCTTGGCTTTGGCACAGTGGGCAGCGGCGTGCTGGAGGTACTGCGCCGCAACGAGGCCGGCGTGGCCCGCCGCCTGGGCGAGCAGCTGCAGGTAGGCTATATTTGCGATATCCGGGACTTTTCGTCCCACCCAGACGCGGCGCTGTTCGTGAACAGCCTGGACCCCATCCTGGCCGACGACGAGGTGAGGGTGGTGGTGGAGACCATCGGCGGCCTGAAGCCCGCCTACGACTTCGTCTGCCGCGCGCTGGACGCCGGCCGCCATGTGGTCACCAGTAACAAGGAGATGGTGGCCCAGTATGGCGCCGAGCTGCTGGCCCGCGCAAAGCAGAACGGCGTCTGCTTCCTGTTCGAGGCGAGCGTGGGCGGCGGCACGCCCATCATCACGCCCATGCACCAGTGCCTGGCGGCCAACACCATCTCGGCGGTCACCGGTATCGTGAACGGCACCACCAACTTCATGCTCAAGCTGATGGAGGGCGAGGGCAAAAGCTTTGAACAGGCGCTGAAGGCCGCCCAGGACCTGGGCTATGCCGAGACCATCGACCCTTCGTCCGACGTGGATGGCATCGACGCCGGCCGCAAGATCGCCATCCTGGCGTCGCTTGCGTTCGGCAGGCACATCTACCCGCAGAATGTGCCCACCCGCGGCATCCGGGACGTGACCACCTCCGACACGCTGGCGGCAAAGCAGCTGGGCTGCGCGGTCAAGCTCATCGCCTTTGCCGAAAAGGAAGGCGACGGACCGCTTTCCATCGGCGTGGAGCCGATGATGGTGAAGCGGGAGAACCAGCTGGCCGGTGTGGAAGACGTATTCAACGCCGTGGAGGTGTGCGGCGACATGCTGGGCGAGGTGCTGTTCTACGGCAAGGGCGCGGGCAAGTTGCCCACGGCCAGCGCCGTAGTGGCCGACGCCATCGACGCGCTGAAGGAGGGTGTGCGCATCCACGACAGCCTGTTCTGGCAGCCGGCGCAGCCCATCGATGGGCAGTATGAGGACAACAGCCGGTGCGACTGGTACCTGCGTGCCGCACAGGGCGCAGGCGCGCAGCGTCTGTGGAGCATGCCCGGCGCGCGGCCCATCGAGGGCACGGCCAGCGCCGTGGTGCAAAACCTGGGCGCGGCCGAACTGCCCGCCCTGCTGGACCGCCTGCAAAAGCAGGGTTGCGACATCGCCATCGCCATGAAGATCATGGGGTGAGGAACGGCACGGGGGAAAGCAAGACAAACAGGGGGATGTAAACTACAATGCCATTGATCGTACAAAAGTTCGGGGGGTCGTCGGTGGCAAACCGCGACCGCATCTTCAACGTGGCGCGCATCGTGGCCGACACCTTCAACAGCGGCAACGATGTGGCCGTGGTTGTCTCGGCCCAGGGAGACACCACCGATGAATTGATCGAAAAAGCGCGTGAGATCACCCACAATCCCAGTGCGCGGGAGATGGACGTGCTGCTCTCCACCGGCGAGCAGATCACCATCGCGTTATTGTCCATGGCGCTGGGCGAGCTGGGCTGCCCGGCCGTCAGCCTCACCGGCTGGCAGGCGGGCTTTGAGACCAACCGCTCCTACGGCCGGGCGCGCATCAAAAACCTGGACACCGAGCGCATCGCCAGCGAGCTGGAAAAGCGCCGGGTGGTCATCGTGGCCGGCTTCCAGGGCATCAACGTGAACGACGACATCACCACGCTGGGGCGCGGCGGCTCGGACACGAGCGCCGTGGCCATCGCGGCGGCGCTGAACGCCGACCGCTGCCAAATCTACACCGACGTGGACGGCGTGTACACCGCCGACCCGCGCATCGTGCCCGGCGCCAAAAAGCTGGACCTCATCTCCTTCGACGAGATGCTGGAACTGGCCACGCTGGGCGCCCAGGTGCTGAACAACCGCAGCGTGGAACTTGCCAAAAAATACAGCGTGGAGCTGGAGGTGCTGTCCAGCCTCAACCCCGCGCCCGGTACCGTTGTGAGGGAGGTAGCAGATATGAACGAAGGCATGCTTATCAAAGGGGTGGCCAAGGACACGAAGGTCGCCGTGGTCACCATCCTGGACGTGCCGGACATGCCCGGCATCTCCTTCAAGATATTCTCGCTTATCGCGTCCAAGAAGATCAATGTGGATATCATCCTGCAGTCCAGCGGACGGGAGGGCAACAAGGACATCATCTTCACCGTGCCTTCGTCCGAGGCTGAGACGGTGCGTGCGCTGCTCACCGAAAACCTGAGCGCCTTCGGCGGCCGCGAGGTTGTCATCGACACGGGCGTTGCCAAGGTGAGCGTGGTGGGCGCCGGCATGCAGAGCCACAGCGGCGTGGCGGCCCAGATGTTTGAGGCAATGTACGAGGCGGACATTAACATCCGCATGGTGTCTACCAGCGAGATCAAGATCTCGGTGCTCATCGACACCGCCGACGTGGACACCGCCGTCACCGCCATCCACAATGCTTTTATGGAGCTGCCCTCCCGTTGAGGGCTCGGCTCCGCCAGCCCGCGGCTGCCCTCAGAGCGCCCGCGGGCTGCTTTCTTTTTGGCCTGCAAAAGTGCAATTGCATTTGCGGGGCGGCTTGCGTATAATGGTACAAGAGCGGGCGCGGGGCCCGTGCCAGCCGGGGCCGCAGGGGCGGCCCCCTTCCAGTAAACGAATGAGGTGGACGCGGAATGACGACCGGGCCGGGCCGGTATGACCCCTTTGAAGAACAGCACCGCCGCCAGGAAGCGCGCGAGGCGCGCCGCAAGCATCAGCGCAACCAGCGCATCCTGCTGGGGGTGGCGCTTGTGGTGGCGCTGGCGCTGCTCGTGTTTTGCGTGGTGATGATCGTGCGCGCCGTGGCCGAACCCAAGGTCCCCGCGCCGGTGGTGCCCTCGGCGGCGGGCAGCCCCTCGGCGGCCAGTCTGTCAGGCTCCCAGCCTCCCAGCCGCCCCCAGGCAGCCGATCCCGCGGCCTGGAACCTTATCCTCATCAACAACAACAACCCCATGCCCGACGGCTACGAGGCAAAGCTGGAAGAGGAGCAGAAGCTCGTGGCGGTGGACAGCGTGGGACACCTGTTCTACGCCGGTGAAGCGGCCGACCAGCTGACGGCCATGGTGGAGACCTGCAATACCCAAACAGAGGGGGGCAGCCTGTCCATCATTTCAGCCTTCCGCGGGCCGCAGACCCAGAATGGCAAGTATGAAGCGCTGGTGGCTGCCTACAAAGCGGAGGGCAAAAGCGACGCGGAGGCCGACAAGTTGGCCCGACAGACGGACCCGCCCTTCGGCTACTCCGACCACCAGACAGCCCTCGCCGTCGATTTTGTCACCGGCGGCGCCGGCGAAGCGACCGACGACTTTGCAAACACGGCCGAGGCCGGCTGGCTGCGGGTGCACGCGGCGGAATACGGTTTTATCCTGCGCTTCCCCGAAAACAAGGTGGAGATCACTGGCATCCAGTACCAGCCGTACCATTTCCGCTATGTGGGTGTGGAGGACGCAAAGGCCATCTCTGCCGCGGGCATCAGCCTGGAGGAGTACCTCGCGCAGGAAGATTAGAAAAGCGATCCGTTTACTGCTTGCCATAAAATTTGTACCAGTAAGGAAGTTAGAATGAATCGAGTGGAGATCGCGCCCGGTGCTTTTGTCACGAGCATCCCGGGCGACAAATTCAAACGCAGCCTCATCACGGCGAACTTTATCCTGCAAAGCGAGCGGGACACGGCCAGCGCCCTTGCCGTGCTGCCCCATGTGCTGGAGCGCCGGTGCGCGGCCATCCCGGACCCCATCGAGCTGTCCCGCCGCCTGTTCGACCTGTACGGAGCGGAACTATCGGTGGAAAGCTACACGGCGGGCGCCTGCCGGGTCGTGTCGCTGGGTGTGTCCGGCCTGAAGAACGAGTACGCCCTGGCCGGCGAAGACCTGGCCGGCAGCTACCTGGATCTTTTGTGCAACCTGCTGTTCGCGCCCAAGCTTTCGGGTGATGTCTTCGAGACCGACGACGTGGAGATCGAGAAGGAAAAACAGGCGGACTATCTGCGCAGCGAGATGAACGACAAGCGCGGCTACTGCCTGCGCCAGGCCCGTCGCAAGCTGTATGGCGATTCGGTGCTGGGCATCGAGGCCGCGGGGTATCTTGAAGACATCCCTGGTATCACGCCGGCCGACCTGCACGCCGCATGGCGGAGCCTTCTGGCCCGCGCGCAGGTGGAGGTGCTGGTGTGCGGCGTGGACGGGACACGCGCGGCCGAGGTGTTCCGCGGGTGGTTGCAAAAGGCTACCCGGGCGCCCCAGCCGCTGCCATCGCGTTCGGCGGTGCCGGGCGGCACGCCCTTTTCGGTGCAGGAGGAAGCCATGGATACCTCCCAGGGTAAGCTGTGCATCATCTGCACGGGGCCGGGCGTGCCCACCGCACGCGACGAAGCGGTGATGCGTGTGGCCAACGCCCTGCTGGGCGGCCTGCCCACCAGCAGGCTGTTCGCCAACGTGCGCGAGAAGCAGAGCCTGTGCTACTATTGCTCCTCCACCTACGCCGCTCTCAAGGGCACACTGACCATTGACTCGGGCGTGGACCACGCCTCCGCCGCACGCGCGGCAGAGGCCATGCTGCACGAGCTTTCGGTGCTGCAAAAAGAGCCCGTTTCCGACGAGGAGATCGCCACGGCGCGCAGAGCTATCCGCAATGCGTTCTCGGCCGCCAAGGACAGCCCCGACGCGCTGGCCGGCTGGTCGTTCAACGAGCTGCTGCGCGGCTCCTCCCTCACGTTGGACGAAGCCGCCGCCCTCATCGACACCGTGACCCCCGAAGAGGTGCGCGCCGCGCTGGCGTCCTTCACGCCGGCCATCCAGTATGTCATCACCAAAAAGGAGGAGAGCTGATGCGCCTTACATTACCCCCCGCGGCGCAGGCCGCCCTCGCGTTTGAAGAGACGGTATTGCCCGGCGGGCTTACGATCCGGCTGCTGCCCATGCCCAGCTACGGCGCGGCCCATGTCATCTATGCCACCGGCTTTGGCTCTGTCCACCGCGCGTTTGAAAAGGACGGCGCCCGCACGGAGCTGCCTGCCGGTGTGGCCCATTTCCTGGAACACAAGATGTTCGAGAACGACGACGGTGTGGACGCCTTCACCCTTTACGGGCAGACGGGCGCCTCGGCCAACGCTTACACCGGGTTCGACCGCACCAGCTACATCTTTACAGCCACCGGCCGCATGGAAGAAAACCTTGACATCCTGCTCTCCTTTGTGAGCAAGCCCCACTTCACGGCCGAAACGGTGGCCAAGGAACAGGGCATCATCGGGCAGGAGATCAAGATGTACGACGACCACGCCGAGATGCGCTGCATCTTTGCGCTGTTGGAGTGCCTGTACCACAACCACCCCGTGCGCGACGACATCGTGGGCACGGTGGAATCCATCTCCCGCATCACACCAGAGGTGCTGTACGCCTGCACCGACGCGTTCTACTGCCCGTCCAGCATGGCGCTGTGCGCCGCGGGCAACCTCACCATGCCCCAGCTGCTGGCCGCCGTGGAGCGCGCCGGTATCGACGGCGTGGCCGCCCAGCGCGCTAAATACGTCTTCCCCGATGAACCGGACACCGTGCCCACGCCGCTGCGCGAGTTCTCGATGCCGGTGGCCATGCCGCTGTTCGGCTTCGGCTTCAAGGAGCTGCCCGTGGCCGGGGACACCACCCGCGCCGAGGTGGTGTGCGACCTGCTCACCGAACTTTTGTGCGGCGAAACAAGCGCCCTGTACCGCCGGTTGTACGACGAAGGCCTTGTGCAGCCCGGCTTTGGCGGCGAATACGGCTGCTACGAAGACTGCCTGCACATCCTCTTCACCGGCGAGAGCGCCCAGCCCGAGCGGGTGCGCGAAGAACTGCTGAAAGAGATTAGCCGCCAGCGCGCCGAGGGCATCGACAAAGCCCATTTCGAAACCTGCAAGCGCATGATGTACGGTGAGGCCATCGCCGACCTTGAAAGTGTGGAGCGGGTGGCGTCGTTGCTGTCTGCCAGCCATTTCCGCCGGCGCACCCCGGCGGAGGAACTGGCCGCCATCGCGTCGGTTACCCCCGAAGACCTGAATGAAGCGCTGGACAAGATGTTGCGCACAGACAAATCGGCCTTTGTAATCATCCGTCCGGAATAACCGGTATTGACCACGGGCAGAGTCCCGTGGGGCAAGCCTGCGCGCCGGTGCGCGCCGAAAGGAATATCACCCCATGACAAATATCGTTGAATTTCCCGGCCTTGGCATTGTGCTGGAGGTCAATAACGTCGCTTTCAGCATTGCTGGCATCAACATCTACTGGTACGGCGTGCTCATTGCCGTGGGTATGTTCCTGGCTGTACTGTTCGCCTTCAGCCAGGCGCGCAGCTTCGGGGTGGACCCTGACCGCATGGTGGAGGTCATCATCTGCGGGCTGGTACTCGCCATTGTCTGCGGGCGGCTGTACTATGTGCTGTTCAGCGATCTGGAATACAACACCTTCTTCGATATCATAAACCTGCGTGCGGGAGGTATTGCCATCTATGGCGGCATCATAGGCGCGTTTATAGGGGCGCTTTTGGGCTGCAAATGGTTCAAGGTGCCGGTGCTGCCCATGTTCGACATCACGGCCATGGGCTTCCTCATCGGGCAGGCCATCGGCCGTTGGGGCAATTTCGTCAACCAGGAGGCCTTTGGCAGCAACACCACCATGCCCTGGGGCATGATCAGCCCCGCCACCACAAGCTACCTGCAGCAGAACCAGGCGCTACTGAGCAGCCAAGGCGTCGCGGTGGACCCCTTTGCCCCGGTGCACCCCACCTTCCTGTACGAGAGTATCTGGTGCGCCATCGGCTTCCTGTTGCTCTTCCTCTACCGCAAACATCGCAAGTTCAACGGGGAACTGTTCCTCTTCTACGTCATCTGGTACGGCATCGGCCGCTTCATTATCGAGGGCCTGCGCACCGACAGCCTGATGGTGCCCGGTGTCAACCTGCGGGTGAGCCAGCTGCTGGCGGCGCTCTCGGTACTGGTGGCGGTGGTCGTCTGGGTCATAGCCCGGGTTAAGACGGCCGGCCGCCCGCTGAAGGTGCCGGAGATACCGCCCCACACCGCCAAGGTAAAGGTGGAAACACCCTCCGGCGAAAAGACGGTGGAGATCAGCTGGCCGTCCAGCGCAAAGGCCCCCACCAAGGAGGAGCGCCTGGAGATGGCCCGCCTGACGTTGGAGGAAGCGGGCGAACCGCTGACCGAAGAACAGGCGGAAGCGGAGGAGAAGGCCGCCAGGGAAGAGCAGGAGGCGGAAGAGCGGATATTCGACAGCGGCGTGCAGCCAGTAGAGGACGACGGACAGGCGGATGCAGCCGCGCAAACCAAAAAGGAAAAGCAAGAGACAGATGCGACCATAAAAGGGGAGGACGACGAAGATGGAACCGAAGATCATTGATGGAAACGCGCTTGCAGCCCAGGTGAAAGCCCAGGCAAAGAAGGACGCCGACGCCCTGAAGGCCAAGGGGATCACCCCGCGGCTCATCGTATTCCTTGTGGGCGAAGACCCTGCCTCGGCCGTGTATGTGCGCGGCAAGGAGAAGGACTGCGAGGAGTGCGGCTTTGACAGCGAGGTGGTGCGCCTGCCGGCCGACACCACCGAGGCCGACCTGCTGGCCCGCATCGAGACTGAAAACAAAAACCCCAAGACACACGGCATCCTGGTGCAGCTGCCGGTGCCCAAGCAGATCGACGAGCGTCGGGTCATCGAGGCCATCGCCCCCGAAAAGGATGTGGACGGCTTCACGCCCATCAACATCGGCCGCCTGCAGGTTGGCGAAGACTGCTTTGTGCCCTGCACGCCCGCGGCCTGCATCGTGATGATCGAATCGGCCGGGGTGGACCTGACCGGAAAGGACGCCGTAGTGGTGGGGCGCAGCAACATCGTGGGAAAGCCGGTGGCCACGTTGCTCACCCAGAAGAACGCCACCGTCACCGTCTGCCACACAAAGACCCGGGGCCTTGCCGAAAAGTGCCGCGCGGCCGACGTGCTCATCGCCGCCGTGGGGCGTCCGAAGTGTATCACGGGTGACATGGTCGGCCCCGGCGCCGTTGTCATCGACGTGGGCATCAACCGCGGCGAGGACGGCAAGCTGTGCGGCGACGTGGACTATGAAGCCGCTGCCAAGGTTGCCTCGGCCATCACGCCGGTGCCCGGCGGTGTCGGCCCCATGACCCGTGCCATGCTGATGGCCAACACCATCAAGGCTGCACAAGCTGCCGCCGGCGCATAAAGGTTTACGAAAACGGCAATCTAGAGCGTGTACACGCTCTGAGCACATATAGCAGGAGGTGTATCCATGGGCGCGTGGTTTGCCGCTGGCAACGTGGCCGGCCTGCCTTTCTTCCTGGAGCGCACCATTTCCGGCGCCAGCGAGGAGGGCAAATCGGGCGGGTTTGGCGACAGTACGCTGAACATCGTCCTCATTGTGGCATTTGCCGTGGGCATCTCGCTGCTGGCGCAGTTTCTCTCGAAGCGCACGCGGCGCAAGTAAGGATCGGGCCTTGCAAAACCATTTGACAGTGCCACAGCCCATATGCTATAGTAGTAAGGCCGCTTGGAAAGGGTTTTAGTGAAGTGCGTGCCGGGCTTTGTCCGGGGCGACACCCTTGGCCCGCGTGGCCGCAGCCAGCGAGACCCATATGAAGGGATAGGAAAACCAATGTATGCAGTGATCAAAACAGGCGGTAAACAGTACCGCGTGCAGGTGGGCGACGTGATCTATGTGGAGAAGTTGCCCGTCGAAGCGGACGACACCGTTGTCTTCGAAGACGTGCTCGCCGTGGGCGAGGACGGCAAGGTGCAGGTGGGCTCCCCGCTGGTGTCCGGCGCCAAGGTGACCGGCACTGTGGCCAAGAACGGACGGGGCAAAAAGCTCAACATCATCACCTACAAACCCAAGAAGGGCAGCGTGCGCCGCATCGGCCACCGCCAGCCCTACACCAAGGTGGAAATCACCAATATTGCCGCAAAATAAAGGAGGGTAGCAAGCATGGCACATAAAAAAGGCGTTGGGTCAACCAAGAACGGCCGCGATTCCGAATCCAAGCGTCTGGGCGCAAAGCGCGCGGACGGGCAGTTTGTGCTGGCCGGCAACATCCTGGTGCGGCAGCGTGGCACCCACATCCATCCCGGCGAGAATGTGGGTATCGGCCGCGACGACACCCTGTTTGCCCTGGTGGATGGCCGCGTGGCTTTCGAGCGCATGGGCCGCGACCGCAAGAAGGTCTCCATCAAGCAGTAAGCTTTTTAACGCAGTAAAACGCCGGGCCGCGTTGGCCCGGCTGTTTTCTTGCAATGCACAAGGGAACATTTTTATGAAATTTATCGATACAGCAAAAATACGCGTGGAAGCGGGCAAGGGCGGCAACGGCTGCGTCAGCTTCCACCGCGAAAAATATGTGGCGGCCGGCGGCCCCGATGGCGGCGACGGCGGCCGCGGCGGTAGCGTGTGGTTTCTGCCGGATGACAACCTCTCCACGCTGGCCGATTTCCGCTACAAGCGCAAGTACGCCGCCCAGAACGGCGTGGATGGCGGCACCAACCGCTGCAGCGGCAAATCCGCGCCCGACCTGCACATCCGCGTGCCCCGCGGCACGCTGCTGCTGGATGACGCCACCGGCCGGGTCATCGCCGACATCTCGGACGATGAGCCAACGCTGATTGTTAAGGGCGGCCGCGGTGGCTGGGGCAACGCCCACTTTGCCACGCCCCAGCGGCAGGTGCCCCGTTTTGCCAAGCCCGGCCTTGCGGGCGAAGGGCTGGACATCCGGCTGGAGCTTAAGCTGATAGCCGACGTGGGGCTCATCGGCTTTCCAAACGTAGGCAAAAGCACGCTTATCAGCGTGATATCGGCTGCAAAACCCAAGATCGCCGATTACCACTTTACCACCCTTTCGCCCGTGCTGGGCGTGGTGCGCGTGGGCCCGGAGGAAAGCTTTGTGGCCGCCGACATTCCCGGTCTCATCGAGGGTGCGGCGGGCGGCGCCGGCCTGGGGCACGACTTTTTGCGCCACATTGAGCGCTGCCGCCTGCTGTTGCATCTGGTGGACGTGGCGGGCAGCGAGGGGCGGGACCCCATGGCGGACTTCGAGACTATCAACGCCGAGCTTGCCACCTTCAGCGCCGAGCTTGCTGCCCGCCCCATGCTGGTTGTAGGCAGCAAGTGCGACGTTGCCACGGACGAGCAGGTGGCCGCCTTCAAAGCCTTTGTGGAAAAAAAGGGCTACGCCTTTTTCGCCATCAGTTCGGTGGCGCAACAGGGCACAAAAGAACTGGTGCACGCAGTATACGCAGAGCTGCAAAAGCTGCCGCCCCCCCTTCGGTACGAGCCTGAACCCGCCCCGCGGGCCGAGGCCCCAGCCCCCCGCAGCTATACGGTAGAAAAAGAGGATGATGGCAGCTACCGGGTGGACGCCCAGTGGCTGGAGCGCATCCTGGAGGGCAGCGACATCGACGATTGGGAGAGCCTGCACTACTTCCAGCGCCAGCTGGAATCCAGCGGCGTCGTCGAGCGGCTGCGCGAACTGGGTGTGGCCGAGGGCGACACGGTGAAAATCGGCGATTTCGAGTTTGATTTTGTGTTTTAGGGCGTGCATTCAAACTCATTCCACCGCCATCGTGGCTATAAATGGCGCCCTTCTGCGTCATCGTCGGTCGGAATACAAAAAAAGTATTCCTTCCTCCTTTTCCTTGAATTGCATCCATTTTTAATCAATCTGTCTTTCCGTCCTGAGTTTGAATACACACCCTAGAGGAAGTGAGCCCCATGCTGCAAAACCCCGCATCCGATATCGACCTGCGCGAGCGCTCGCCGCTGGCGCTGGCTTTCGTGGGCGACGGTGTGCTGGAGCTGCTGGTGCGCGCGCAGCTGGTGGCGCACAGCCGCGCCGCGCCGGCAAAGCTGCACCGCGCGGCTGTGGAGATGGTGTCGGCCAAAGCCCAGTGCGCGCTTCTGGAAAAACTGGAGCCCTTCCTCTCCGGGGCGGAGGCCGACATCGTGCGCCGGGGGCGCAACGCGTCGCGCGCGGCCGTGAGCCGGAACGCCACAGTGGAGGAATACCGCGCGGCCACCGGGCTGGAAGCATTGTTTGGCTGGCTGTACCTGCAAAACGAGACAGCGCGCATCGAGGAGTTGTTCGCCCACATCTGGCAAGCCCGCGCAAACGAGGGCGGCAATGCGCCGAAAGATGTTTGAAATCCACCACATATTTATGGTATAATAAGACGCTTGTTTAGCAGAAAGCGGAAAGAGCGTCCGAATTATGCCCACATTTCGCGGGAGGTATCGTATGTCCGGCCACAGCAAGTGGAACAATATCAAACGCAAAAAAGAAAAAACAGACGCCCAGAAGGCGAAGATCTTCACAAAGATCGGCCGTGAGATCGCCGTGTGCGTGCGCGAGAGCGGCGGCGACCCGAACTCCAACGGCAAGCTGCGCGACCTCATCGCCAAGGCCAAGAGCCTGAACGTGCCGAACGACAACATCGTCCGCATCATCAAGAAGGCCGAGGGCGGCGAGAAGGACGACTATGAGACCATTCTGTACGAGGGGTACGGCCCCTCGGGCGTGGCGGTGATGGTGAGCACCCTCACCGACAACCGCAACCGCACGGCGGCCAACATGCGCCACTACTTCGACAAGTACGGCGGCAATCTGGGGCAGTCGGGCTCGGTGGCCTTCCAGTTTGCCCAGAAGGGCGTCGTTCTCGTTGAGGGCGACAACCTGGACGAGGAGAAGCTGATGGAGGACGCCTTCGGCGCCGGGGCCGACGACCTGGACGTAGACGACGGCATGGCGGAGATCACCTGCGAGCCGGCGAAGGTGCACGAGGTGAGCCGTGCCCTGGCGGACCGGGGATATACCATCGCCTCGTCCGAGGCCGAATACCTGCCGGTGAGCCAGGCTGCCCTCTCTTCGGAGGAGGACCTGAAGAAGATGGGCCAGCTGCTGGAGCATCTGGAAGACGACGACGACGTGCAGAACGTCTGGCACAATCTCGAAAACGTGGAAGCACTTGACATTTGACAGCAAAGGTGATGCGACAATGGTGGACAGGATCTGCGACAACTGCATGAGCCGGGTGCCGGCGGGCACCGACAAATGCCCCAAATGCGGGATCCGGTTTGAAAACACAAACCCCGGCGGCGCCCTGCCCAACGGCTGGGTGCTGGGCGGCCGGTATACGGTGGGCCGCTACATCGATATCGACGGCGAGGGTGTTTCTTACAGCGCTATCGACGGCGACAACCTGCAACGGGTCATCATCAAGGAGTTCATGCCCGTCACCCTGTGCGCTACGCGCGACGAGACGGGCGCTATCCAGCCAAAACCCGGGTGCGAGGTGCTGTTCAAGACCACCCGTATGGACTACGCGGAGCTGTACAGCATCCTTCTGCGCATGGGTCTGGTGGAAGGCCTTGTGCAGGTGCTGGACGTGCTGGAGGAGAACAATACCGCCTATGCGGTCATCGAGAAGATAGAAGGCCCCACACTGGCCGAATATCTCACCCGCACCGAGGGCCCGCTGGATCCTGAACGCGCGCTGGCCATGCTGCGGCCGGTGCTCATCGGCGTGGACGCCATGCACTCGGCCAGCATCATCCACCGCGGCATCAGTCCGGAGAATATTATTCTGGAAAGCGGCGGCGTCGCCCGCCTGAGCGGCTATGCCACACTGGCCCTGCGCCAGCAGGGCAGCGAACTGAAACCCAAGCTCTACCCCGGCTATTCGGCGCCTGAACAGTACGCTGCCAGCGAGTTTGAAGGCCGGTATACCGACGTATATGCCCTGGGCGCGGTGCTGTACCGCATGGTGACAGACGAATCGCCGCTGCCGGCGGACGAACGCCGCCTGCAGGACAACATGCGCAACGCCAAGGCGGAATACAAAGAGGTGCCTGCCTACCTATCGGCCGCCATCGCCCGCGCCATGCGCATCGTGCCGGCCGAGCGCATCCAGAATATCCCCGACCTGCGCCTTGCCCTCACCGGCGAGGGTGGCCGCACGGCCCGCGGGCCGATGGGCCTTACCAAGAAGCAGATGATTATCGGCGGCACCGTTTTGGGCATCATCATCGTGGCCATCATCGTCATCCTGCTGGTGTCCATCTTTGGGGGCGGGCGTCCCGGGCCTGCCAGCTCGTCTTCCTCCTCGTCCACCTCGCAAGCGGCAGAGACAGTGCCGGACTTTGAGGGCAAGCGCTACGACGACGTGGTGAAGAGCAGCAGCTACAAGGACAAATACAACTTCGGCCCGGCCCAATACGAATATAGCCCCGATGTGCAAGAGGGCGTCATCATCTCGCAGTCGCCCAAGGGGGGCAGCCCCCTCAAGGACGATACGGTCATCACTTTTGTTGTGAGTAAGGGCGCCGAGAAGGTGACCATCCCCGAGGGTCTTGTGGGCATGCCCAAGGACCAGGCCGTGCAGGAGCTGAAGGGCCTGGGCCTGACGGACGACGACATCGTGTTGGAGCCGTTCGAGAACAACGGCGAGCTTGTGGCGGACAGCGTCGTGAAGACCGACCCGGCCGCCGGAGGCGAGGTGAGCATTGGCAAGGACAAGGTCACTGTCTATTACGCAGCCGATGTCGCGGTCGTCCAGATGCCCAGCATAGAGGGCTGGACGTACGAGGATGCCGCCGCCGCGCTGGATGCCCAGAACATCAAGTACACCAAGAACCTGGTGGATAACGACGGTACCCACACGGCGGGCACCGTGCAGTCCACAGACCCGGCCGCCGGCGTGGAGGTGCTTCCCGGCGCCACCAACGTGACGGTGAACGTATACGATGTATACCGCATGCCGGACCTTTCGAAGTATGTGGGCAAGCCTGCGGGTGAACTGTACAGCTTCCTCGACGAACGCAGCATCCCCCGCACAGACGGGGACACGGTGTCCACAAGCGATCCCAAGCTCGATGGCGCCGTGGCCAAGATCGACTATACGGTGAATGCCCCGGTAACCGACGACACGCTGGTCGTCATCCACCTGTATTCGTACACGGAACCGGAACCGGACCCCGATTCCCAATCAGACGCCAGGCCCAACAACAGGAACAGGTTTTTTTGACCCACACCCGCGCACCCGTCCCATCATCTGACAAAAAACTGCCCGATTTCTCAAAAATGTACCGGCGCCCGGTTTTTTCGGGCGCCGGTTTTCTTTATTTCACAAACCCACCCGCTGCATTTTGACAAAAACCAATGGGCGGGGAGGATACGATCGAAACAGGCGCCCATGCAGAGGCCGCCGATATTTTGCGCGACCCATGCAGGAAGCGCTACCCAAGGAGGCAAAACGCAATGAAAAAGATTCTGGCAATACTGGTGGCAGTGGCGATGACGGCGTTCGCATTTGTGGGCTGCAGCAGCAGCAACTCCACCATCTCTACAGCGGACGGCGGCACCGTCGACGTGTCCACATCCACCGTGGAAACCGACACGGCCACCGTGCAGACCCCCAACGGCACTGCCACAGGCACCGCAAAGTACGATGCGGTCACCGTCACCTACACCGACCCCGACGGGTATGAGAAAGCCACCGACACAGCCGGCATGGTCACCTACACGCTGGAAGGCGATACGGTGGCCCAGATACTGTATGTGCCGGCGCTGGAGACACAGGCGGCCATGGACGCCTACTACGACGCACTGGCCGCCGACAGCGCGCAGCTGCAAGAATATGCCCAACAGTTCGCCACCGACCTGCAGGACGATTTTACAGCTGAAAAGACAACCGTGGGTGACTACGATGCGATCAAAATTACCGGGACCATCGGTGCCACCAGTTCCTCGGGCGATATGGGCGAAGAAGTGATGATCCTGGTCATTCCCATGGGCAACCAGCTCCTCACCTTCAAGGCTATCGCCCCACCGGATGTGGCCGCGCAGGTGCAGGCGGACGCGCAGGCCATGGCCGAATCGCTGCAGTCCACCGCCAGCTGAGGACACAGCCGCAACATCTTCCCATCCACATACTTCCTGTTTGCGCGGGAGGCCGGGACATATACCGGCCTCCCGGCTTTTTTGCGTCTTTTCACACGCGGCAGGTATAATGCATTGGTTATAAATCATTTTCTCGAAATAGCATTAGACTTGACGGCTCCGGCCCCCTATAATAGAATGCAGGACATCAGGCGTGCGCGGAATGGATCCCGCCAAGGGTCACCCGCGCCTGCCAGCAGGAGGACAAGACATGCTTACATCGATCGCAGAGATGCAAAAACGCGCCCAGGGCGGCACCCCGCGCACCCTGGCGGTTGCCGCCGCCCACGACGAAGACGTGCTGCGCGCCGTGGTGGCGGCCCAAAAGGCCGGCATGGTGCAGCCCATCCTGGTGGGTGACAGGGACAAGATAGCGGCCATCCTGGCGGGCCTGGGCGAAGAGGCTGGCGCCTACCCCGTGGAGGGTACCGGGGGCGACGCGGAATCGGCCGAGGTGGCTGTGGGACTGGTCACGTCCGGCCGGGCGGATTTTCTGATGAAGGGCCTCTTGGGCACCGCCACCATGATGAAAGCGGTCATCGACAAGGAGAAGGGCCTGCGCACCGGGCGGCTGATAAGCCATGTGGTGCTGTATGAGGCGCCGGGCTACGGCAAGGTATTCGTGCTCACCGACGGCGGAATGAACACCTATCCCGACCTTGACAAGAAGGCGGACATCCTGGAGAATGCGGCCATCACCCTGCAGGAGCTGGGGTATGCCAGCATGACCGCCGCCTGCATCTGCGGCGCCGAGGTGGTGGACCCAAAGATCCAGTCCACCGTGGATGCCGACGCCCTGGCCCACATGGAGAGCCGCTGGGCCCCTTACAACATGAACGTACTGGGGCCGGTGGGGCTGGACCTTGCCATCAGCCCCGAGGCGTGCAAACACAAGGGCTACAGCGCGCCCGGCTGCGGCCAGGCGGACATCCTGCTGGTGCCCACGTACGAGGTGGGCAACGGCATCGGCAAGACGCTCTCCTATTTTGCAAATGCAAAGAGCGCGGGCATCATCCGGGGCGCCAGGGTGCCCATCGTGCTGGTCTCCCGTGCGGACGACGCCGAGACGAAGCTTGCGTCCATCGCGTTTGGCTGCCTTTTGTGTAACAAGGACTAATCACACGGTAAAACGTAATCTTATAGACAAAGAAGGGAAGACAAGAGATGAAACAACTGATGACCGGCGACGAGGCGATTGCCCGCGGCATCTACGAGGCGGACGTAAAGGTCGGCTCGGCGTACCCCGGCACACCCAGCACAGAGGTGTTCGAGAACCTGGCCCAATACAAGGACGACGGCTTATACTGCGAGTGGGCCCCCAATGAGAAGGTGGCCGCCGAGGTGGCCTGGGGCGCCTGTGTGTCCGGCGTGCGCAGCGTGTGCGCCATGAAGCACGTGGGTGTGAACGTAGCCGCCGACCCCATCTTCACCGCCACCTACAACGGCGTCAATGCCGGTATGCTCATCGTTTCGGCCGATGACCCGGACATGCACTCATCCCAGAACGAGCAGGACAACCGCTACTACGCAAAATTTGCCAAGATGCCCCTGCTGGAACCCGCCGACAGCCAGGAGTGCAAAGACTTCACCCGCGTGGCCTATGAGATATCCGAAAAGTGGAACATCCCGGTCATGCTGCGGGTCACCACCCGCGTCTGCCACTCCAAAAGCGTGGTGGAACTGGGCGAGCGCGCCCCGGTAGCCCCCATCCCCTACGAAAAGGACATCTCCCGTTTCACCTGTACGCCCCGCTTCGCGCGCGGCCACCATGTACAGCTGGAGCAAAAACTGCTGGATCTGGCCGAATACGCCGAGACCAGCCCCCTGAACCGCGTGGAGATGAACGGTGGCAAGATTGGCGTCGTCACGGCGTCGGTGGCGTACCAGTACGCCAAAGAGGTGTTCCCCGAAGACGCGTCCTTCCTCAAGCTCGGCTTCACCTACCCGCTGCCCATGAAGCTGATCCGCGATTTTGCATCCAAGGTGGAAACCCTCTACGTGGTGGAGGAGCTGGAACCCTTCATGGAGGAGCAGATCAAAGCCGCGGGCATCGCCTGCATCGGCAAGGAGAAGATCCCCCGCACCTTCGAACTGAACCCCGAGATCCTGGGCGATGTACTGTTTGGCCAGAAGGCGGCCTATACATCCGTGCCCGTGCAGGCCGCTCCCCGGCCACCCGCATTGTGCGCCGGCTGTCCTCACCGCGGCTTCTTCTACGCGCTGGGGCAGGGCAAGCACAACGTCGTCACGTCCGACATCGGCTGCTATGCCCTGGGCGACGCCGATACCGCCCTGTGCATGGGCGGCGGCTTCACCGTGGGCATGGGTATGTCCAAGGGATTTGCGGCCGCGGGCGACACTGAAAAAAAGGTGTTCGGCGTCATGGGCGACTCCACCTTCTTCCATTCCGGCCTCACCGGCGCCGTGGAGATCATCTACAACAGGGGCAACATGATCCCCTGCGTGCTGGACAACTCTATTACCGGCATGACCGGGCACCAGGAGAACCCCAACACCGGTAAGAACCTGATGGGCGAACCCGCCCCCAGCATCTCCATCGAGAAGGTGCTCGAAGCCATCGGCTTCAAGAACGTTATCACGGTGGACCCGCAGGACCTCACCGCCATGAAAAAAGCCGTTGAGGACGCCGAAGCCAGCACCGTGCCGGCGGCCATCGTCACAAAACGCCCCTGCCTGCTCATCAAGGGCCTGAAGCTGGAGCTGGGCACCTGCCGTGTGGACAGGGACAAGTGCAAGAGCTGCAAGAAGTGTCTCAAGGTGGAGTGTCCTGCCATCTCCATGCAGGACGGCAAGAGCGAGATAGACGAGACGCTGTGCGTGGGCTGCACCGTGTGTGCGCAGGTATGCCCGTTCGATGCCATCGAAAAACTCTGATAGGCTTTATATACAGGAAGGATGAAAGAACCCATGGATAAAGTGACAAGCATTCTGCTCGCCGGCGTGGGCGGCCAGGGCACCATCCTGGTCAGCAAGGTGCTCACCACCGGCCTGCTGCAGGCGGGGTACGACGTGAAGATGAGCGAGGTGCACGTCATGGACCAGCGCGGCGGCAGCGTCTCCTCGCATGTACGGTACGGTAAAAAGGTGTATTCGCCCATTATCGGGCGCGGCGCCGCGGATATCCTCGTATCCTTCGAGAAGATGGAGGCCGTGCGCTATTCGGAATACCTCAAGCCCGACGGTATCGCCGTCATCAACGATTATGAGATGCCCAGCCTGCCCATCGCCACCGGCCAGATGCCCTATCCCGAAGGCACGCTGGAGGCCATGGAGAAGGCGTTCAAGACCATCCGGCTGAACGCCGGCGAGATCGCCATCGGTCTGGGCAACCCCAAGTGCATGAACATCGTGCTGTTCGGCGCCATGGTAAAGGCGCTGAAGATGGACGAGGTGGACTGGCCGCAGGTGCTGCGCGAGCAGATACCGCCAAAGCTTCTGGAGCTGAACCTGAAAGCGTATGAAGCCGGCCGCGGCTGCGTGCAAGACTGAGTGCAGGGAAGGGGAGCAGAGCGAAGATGGCAAAAAAGATATTGGTGCTGAACACCGGCTCCACCTCTACCAAGGTGGCCCTGTACCTGGATACACTGCCTGCCCGGGAAGCGGAATACCGCCATCCGGGCGAGGAATTGGCCGGGTTTGCCAGCATGGCAGACCAGATCCCCATGCGCACCGAGCATATGCGCGCCTTCATTGCCGGCCTGCCGGCCGAAAGCCGGCCCTTCGACGCCATCGTGGCGCGGGGCGGCATGCTGCCGCCCATCCAGGCGGGCGGCTACGCGATCAACGACAACATGTGCGAGTTTCTGGAAAAATACGCCACTGAAGAACATGCGTCCAATATCGCAGCGCCCATCGCCCATGCCATCGCACAGGAATACGCCATCCCAAACGCCTACATCTACGACGGCGTCTCTACCGACGAGTTGACCGAGATCTCCCGTCTGAGCGGCCTGCCTCAGCTGCCGCGCGTTGCCATTAACCACGTGCTGAATGCGAAGGCCATCGCCCGCCGGCACGCGGCCGATATGGGCAAAAGTTATGCGGAGGTCACGCTCATCGTGGCGCATCTGGGCGGCGGCATCTCGGTAGGGTTGCACAAAAACGGCCGTATGGTGGATATTGTGCGCGACGACGAGGGTACCTTTTCGCCAGAGCGCGCCGGCCGCATACAGGTCACCGAGCTGTTCCGATACCTGCAAGCTCACCCCATCCCCACCCTGCGTGAGCAGATGCGCTTTATTCGCGGCACGGCGGGCCTGAAAGCGCTGCTGGGCACCGGCGACGCGCTGGAGGTGGAAAAACGCATCGAGGCGGACGACGAGAAGGCAAAACTTGCCTACCGAGCCATGGCCTACCAGGTGGCCAAATCCATCGGTGAGATGGCGGCGGCAGCCAGTGGCCGGGTGGAGGGCATCGTGCTCACCGGCGGCATCGCCCGTTCCCAGATGCTCACAGGATGGATCGCCGAGCAGGTGGGGTTCATCGCGCCGGTCACCGTCATCCCGGGCGAGAACGAGATGGAATCATTGGCGGGCGGGGCGCTGCGCATCCTGAACGGCGAGGAAGAGGCGCGGGTGTTCAACTACCAGGAGCTGCTGCACCAGCGGGACGAGCGGAACGCGATGTTCCAGACCCAGGCGCGGAAATAGCAAGGACAACCGGCGGTCCCGCTCTCACACGGGTGGATGGCGACATCCAACAAGAGCGAGCGGGGGCCGTTTGTTTGCCGTACTGCCGCATAAATGCAAACATCCCGCTGGGATACGCCGATTGAAAAGATAAAAACCACCTGCCTAACGCGATTATGCGCGTTGGCAGGTGGTTTATTGCTTGGAGCGGACGATGGGAATCGAACCCACAAAGCCAGCTTGGGAAGCTGGGGTTTTGCCACTAAACTACGTCCGCATACAGGGGAGACACAACAACTTTTCCCTGTAATAGGATACCCCGATTCGAGGCGATTGTCAAGCGAACCGGTCGTGAAAATGCGTGCACAGAAAGTGCTGACGGTACGCTAATGGGGTATGGCAAAAGCCACCCTGTGCAAGCGCGCTCTGAGTGGCTTTGGTTGTTTTTATTGTGAGAGCATTCTCACTTGGAAAAAGCTCTTTCTTCAGGAGAAGAACAGGTCGGACAGTTGGTGGTTCACCTCGCGTACGCGGCGCAGAAGCTCAGCCGCCTCATCCAGTGGCCGACCCTCGTGGCGCGGCGCATTGCCGACAAAACCGTCCTGCCATTCGCGCGCGCCCATGGCGGCGGCCAGCGCCCCTGCAAAACCGCTTGGATTTCTTCGCTGACCACGTGTGAAACGATCAGAAGAACTTTTTTGGTTTGCTACTGGCCGTACGGGATATATGTTCAGTTCCATGGCCTTCACCTCTCTGGGGCTGCTGTGGTGTTGCTTCCTCCATCTGTATATTCGGCTAAGAATACAAAAAATGAAGGGAATCCGCGCGCGGTATGTGCAGATGTGATAAAATGGATATGGTAATTGCAGCGAAAAGGAGAACGCACATGCGAAAAAGAACGTTCGCCGTGCTTGTGGGCGCGGGTATCGTGGACATCCCGGTGGGGCCGGTGGGCACGCTTTCGTTCACGCGGCCGTCCACCCCGGCAAAAGCAGTCACGCTTGGTTTTGGCGGCGATGCGCTGAACGAAGCCATCACCCTGGCGAGGTTGGGGCATGGGGCGCGTTTGGTGAGCAAGGTGGGAGACGACCCCGCCGGTCGTCTGGTGATAGAACACTGCGCGTCCGCCGGGGTGGATACCCGTTTTGTTGCGCAGCAACAAGGCCTTGCAACCGGCATCAATATCGTGCTGGTGGACGAAGTGGGCGAGCGACGGTTTATAACCAGCGAAAGCGGCAGCCTGCGTGCGCTTGGCGCGGGGGATATCCCTGCCGAAGCCGTTGCGGACGCCAGTGTCGCCTGCCTTGCCAGTGTGTTTGTATCGCCCCATCTGCGGCCGGAGGAACTGGCCGAACTATTTGCCGGATGGCGCGCGCAAGGGGTGTTGGCTTGCGCAGACTTCACACGCCCAAAGCGGGGCGAGACGCTGGCCGACATAGCCGACGCACTGGCCCAGCTGGACTACGCCTTCCCCAGCCGCGAAGAAGCCGAAGCGCTTACCGGCGAGTGCGATCCCGTCGCCATGGCTGCCGCTTTTGCCGCCTATGGGGTGCGCCGGGTGGCCATCAAACTGGGTGGGGAAGGGTGCTACATCCATAGTGGAGAATTGTGTGCCTACCTGCCCGCCGTGCGGGACGTGTCCTGTGTGGACACCACCGGCGCCGGCGACAGCTTTGTGGCGGGCTTTTTGTGCGGCCTGTTGGAAGGCCGCACATTCCCTGAGTGCGCGCGGCTTGCCAACGCAGCTGCCTCCCTCACCGTGGAGGGCATGGGCGCGGGCGCCGGGGCGCGGGACAGGGTGCACCTGGGGGAGCGGTACAAGCAATATGCCAGGCAGCTGGGCTTGCAACCGGATGTGCGATGACCTCCCACGCCACCCCCGGGCAAGGCTTTACAATCGTTTTCTTGACAAGTCTACTTGGCGGTGTTATAGTGCAAGCAGACAAGTACACTTGGCATCACATACGTTGTGTGGGGGGGAACCATGTTGGAGAAAAAAGAGATGCTGCTGGAACAATATAAGAAGGCCAAAGAGGACGAGGGCGTGCAACATGCCGAAGCAAAGGGTTATTCGAGCGGGTTTATCGCCTGTTCGGTTTTTATGGTCATCGTCATCGCTTTTTGCATACCGACGCGACAAGTGGCCCCTATGGCGGCGGCAGGCTCTCTCTATTGGGCATACCTGACCGCTTTTTTCTTTCAAAAATATCGATTTACCCAAAAGACCAGGTATCTGCTCGTTTCAATCTATGGGTGTATAGCGACGCTAACTACCCTGATTCTTTTTATCATGGAAATATTGAAATGAAAGAGGGTATTGTCCTTAAAAACAGGCTGCGGGAAACGAGGGCCGGTAAGAATCTTTCCCAAGCGGACCTGGCGCAGATGGTGGGTGTTTCAAGGAATACGATTGGTTCCATTGAAACAGGCCAATTCTGCCCCACGGCAAAGCTCGCGCTCATCCTTGCGATAGCGCTGGACATGAAGTTTGAGGACCTGTTTTTCTTTGACGATCAAAAATAAAACGGAGCAGATGCGAAAGTCCGCAAATGCCCCGTTCTTTTTGTTTTTCGCCACTGCACTGTGCGCAATCAGCAGGGAAGACGGCACAGAAATGGCTGCTATTTATTGTTGCCAAGCCGCTTTCTGCCCCGGCCCACCAGCAGCATAAACGTGACGAGCAGCGCAAGGTAGACGACCAGCAGCCCCAGCGTGATAATAGTCATGCGGGGGGAGTTTGGCGCGATACCGATGAGTGCCAGCATGGGCGCGCCGAACACGATGGCCGTGCTGCTGCCAATGACCAGGTTGTTGGAGGCGGGCGTCTCAAAATGGGGATCCACCTCGCGCAGCAGCAGCACGCCGGAACTGATGGTGCCTGTCATCATGCCGTACATGGAGAGCATGCCGGCTTCATAATAGGAAGGATACACGCGCTTGCACAGCCATTCCAGGTAAAATAGGGTGGCGAACGCCCCCAGCACCGCCATGAGCAAGAAGGGAAGCCACTGGCCCTTGAGGTCGGAAAAATCGATAGAGGCAATGCCGGCGATGATCATCAGGTCGAAGGCGAAGCCGGAGATGCGGCTGAGCAGGTAGTTGTTCT
>JAVBQQ010000025.1:0-4444 GCA_031548875.1 Oscillospiraceae bacterium | reverse complement strand
GTCGTCCATGGCGTCGTCGTTCTCGTACGGCTCGGGCACGGCCATCATCATGGCGTGGGGCAGGCTGTAGCCTCCGTGCACCAGCAGGCGGACAAAGTCGTCCAGCATGGCGGAGTCGCTGCCATCCTCGTCGATGGCGGGCAGCGCGCGGAGGAGGTCTTCCCCCAGCAGGGGGGAGGCCATGGCCTGCCCGCGGGCGCGGGCCCATTTCACATTGCCGCCGATGGTGTTGATCTCGCCGTTGTGGATGAGACAGCGTTGGGGGTGGGCGCGCTCCCAGCTGGGGAAGGTATTGGTGGAAAAGCGGGAGTGGACAAGCGCGATGGCTGTCTCCATCTCGGTGTCCATGAGGTCGAGATAGAAGGCGGGCAGTTGGCGGGGCAGCAGCATCCCCTTGTACACGATGGTGCGACCAGAGCAGCTGGCGAGGTAGAAGTACCTGTCGGCTTCTTCTGCGCCGTGGCGGATCTGCTTTGTGGCAAGGCGGGAGAGCAGGTAAAGCGCCCGCTCGAATTCTTCCTCCGTGGCGCCGGCCGGCCGACGGATGAATACCTGCCGGATGGCGGGGCGCACGTCGGCGGCTGTTTGGCCGATGGCGGAGGGGTTCACGGGTACCCTGCGCACCCAGAGGATATCGAGGCCCTCCTGCCCGGCCAGCGCGCACAGGCGCGCCACCGACGCGTCGCCCACCGGCGGATGGGGCGAGCAGAAGACCATGGCCACGCCGTATGTGCCTTCGGGCGGCAGGGGCACCCCCTCGCCTGCGGCCATGCGGGCAAAGAAGCGGTGGGGCAGCTGGATGAGGATGCCGGCGCCGTCGCCGGTGTCCTCCTCGCTGCCCACGCCCCCCCGGTGGGTGAGACGGGCCAACGCCTCGATGGCGCTGGTGACAAGGGTATGGCTCTTACGGCCGGCGATGTCGCAGAGCATGCCGATGCCACAGGCGTCGTGCTCGAAACGGGGGTGGTACAGCCCCTGCGCCGGAGGCGAAGACGGCTGATTTTGGCGGTTTTGCCGGTTGCTGCGTTGCATGGTACAAACTCCCTTCGGCTCAGAAGCAAAAAACGCCCGCGGGGAAGTGGCCAAAACCACTTCTCCGCGGACGCCATTGTCCGTGTTTTGTTCCACTATACACGCGGCGGGCGGGGCTGTCAAGTGTGTGTCTAGAGAAAGCAATTGATTCCCCAGAGGAAACACATGCAAGAAAGGGAATATTCTTGTGCAGGCTGAACAGAAACTTTTTGGGCCGGGGCGTTCCGGTTGTGGCAGGCTGCCCAAAAATGCCATGCTGGGCTTGACGGGAGAAAAAAAGAGGCGTATCGTGAGAGTATGCAGCAAGGGCGCTGCCGGATGTTTCCGGCGGCGCCTTCTTTTTTTGCGACCCTGCGCAGGGCCCTTGGTTATCTGATGTGCTGCGACCACCAAAGGAGGAATGGGACATGTACTCGGCAACAGACACGATCTGGGTATGCCTGGCGGCCTTTCTTGTGTTCTTTATGCAGGCAGGTTTTGCCATGGTGGAAACAGGGCTCACGCGGGCGAAGAACGCCGGAAACATCATCATGAAGAACCTGATGGATTTTGCCCTGGGCACCATCCTGTACTGGTTCATCGGTTTCGGCATCATGTTTGCGGGCTCGTCCGCCGTCATCGGCGGCATCGACCTGTTCATGCAGAACTTCGTGGGCGGCGCATACCTGGCGGAGGCATCCTTCCCGCCGTGGGCGTTCGTCATCTTCCAGACCGTCTTCTGCGCCACGGCCGCCACCATTGTTTCGGGCGCCATGGCCGAACGGACAAAATTCGTCTCGTACATCGTTTACTCGTGTGCTATCTCCGCCATTGTGTACCCCATCTCCGGGCATTGGATCTGGGGCGGGGGATGGCTGGCAAACCTTGGCTTCCACGATTTTGCCGGGTCCACCGCCGTGCACCTGGTGGGCGGCACCGCGGCCTTTGTGGGCGCGGCCATGGTGGGGCCGCGCATCGGCAAGTACGGCAGGGACGGCAAGCCCCGCGCCATCCCCGGGCACAGCCTGACGCTGGCGGCGCTGGGTGTGTTCATCCTGTGGTTTTGCTGGTTCGGCTTCAACGGCGGCTCCACCACGGCCATGACGACCGACGGCGAGCTGACCGCCGCGAGCATGGTGCTGGTGAATACGAACATCGCCGCCGCCGTGGCCGCCGCGGCCACCATGTTCATCACATGGGCGCGCTACAAAAAGCCGGATGTGTCCATGACGCTGAACGGTGCGCTGGCCGGCCTTGTGGGCATCACCGCCGGCTGCGACGTGGTGGATCCCTTCGGGGCGGCGGCCATCGGCCTGGTGACGGGCACCACGGTGGTGTTCGCCGTGGAGGGCATCGAAAAGGTGTTGAAGGTAGACGACCCGGTGGGCGCCGTGGCCGTGCACGGTGTGTGCGGCGCACTGGGCACCCTGATGGTGGGCTTGTTCGACACGGGCGCCGGCCTGCTGTACGGCGGCGGCGCGGCCAGGCTGGGCGTGCAGGCGGTGGGCGTTGTGGCCGTGGTTGCCTGGGTGGGCGTCACCATGGTCATCCTCTTCAGCGTCTTGAAGGCCACCGTCGGCCTGCGGGTGAGCGCCTCGGAGGAGATAGAGGGGTTGGACATTCACGAGCACGGGCTGGCCTCCAGCTACGCGGACTTCATGCCCTTCGAGATGGGGCCGGAGGAGATGGAAGACGACGGGGCCGTCGCCTCTGAGCGGGTGCCCGGCAGGCTTGTTCCCGCGCCTACGGTGGGCGCCATGGCACAAGGGATGTACGGCCCCATCTCCAAGGTGTCCATCGTGTTCAACGAGTCCCGCTTCGAGGCGCTGAAAGCGGCAATGAACAAGATCGGCATCACAGGGATGACGGTGAGCCGCGTGATGGGCTGCGGTGTGCAGAAGGGCAGCACCAAGCTGTACCGCGGCGCGCCGGTGGACATCAACCTGCTGCCCAAACTGCGCTGCGAGATCGTGGTGGCGAAGGTGCCGGTGGATAGGGTGGTGGATACCGCCAAGGAGGTGCTGCATACGGGCGAGATCGGCGACGGAAAGATCTTCATCTACAACGTGGAGAATGTCGTAAAGATACGCACCGGGGAAGAAGGCCACGCGGCGCTGCAGGATGTAGAATAACGGACCGCCCGCCGGCTTGTTCTGCCGGCGGGCCTGGCCGTGTATACAGGTTTTTATAGAAAGGCCAGGAGGTAGTTTTATGACAAAGTACATCTTCGTTACGGGGGGCGTTATCAGTGGGCTGGGCAAGGGCATCACCATGGCCAGCCTGGGGCGGCTGCTGAAGGACCGGGGGCTGAAGGTGGCGGCCCAGAAGCTGGACCCCTACATCAACATCGACCCCGGCACCATAAGCCCCTTCCAGCACGGGGAGGTGTTCGTGACCGAGGACGGCGCCGAGACCGACCTGGACCTGGGGCATTACGAACGGTTCATCGACGAGGACCTGAACCGCTATTCCAACCTGACGACCGGCAAAGTGTACTGGAACGTGCTGACCAAGGAGCGCCGGGGGGAGTACCTGGGCGAGACGGTGCAGGTGATCCCCCATATCACCGGGGAGATCAAGCGGTTCATATACGAGGTGGGGGCGCACGGGCGGGATGGCCGTGAGGGGGCGGACATCGTACTGACCGAGGTGGGCGGCACCATCGGCGATATCGAATCGGCGCCGTTTTTGGAGGCTATCCGCCAGGTGGGGCTGGAGGTGGGGCGGGAGAACTGCCTGTACATCCACGTGACGCTGGTGCCCTATGTGCAAAGCAGCGGCGAGCACAAGACAAAGCCCACCCAGCACAGCGTGAAGGAGCTGCAGAGCTTCGGCATCATGCCCGACATCATCGTCTGCCGCTGCGAGGGGGAGGGGGAGATGGACAGGGAGACCCGCCGGAAGATCAGCCATTTTTGCAACGTGAAAGAGGATTGCGTCATTCCCAACCGCACGGTGCCCATCCTGTACGAAGCGCCAGTGATGCTGGAGGAGAGCGGGTTTTCGGCCGTCGTGTGCCGGGAGCTGGGCCTTGCCTGCGAGGGGGGAGATTCCACCGAGTGGCGGCAGATGCTAAAGCGTGTGAAGAGCAGGGACAGGCGGGTGAAGATTGCCATCGTGGGCAAGTACGCGAAGATGCGGGATGCGTACCTGAGCGTGATCGAGAGCCTGCACCACGCCGGATATGAAAACGGCGCCGCAGTGGACATTGAATGGGTGGAGGCGGAGGATTGCGAGGGAAAAGCGTTGCCCGGGCTGCTGGAGGGGTGCGCCGGGGTTTTGATACCGGGCGGGTTTGGCGGCCGGGGTATCGAGGGAAAGATAGCCGCATGCCGGTATGCACGGGAGAACAACGTGCCCTTCCTGGGTATCTGCCTGGGCATGCAGGTGGCGGTCATCGAATATGCCCGGGACGTGTGCGGCTGGGCGGACG
>JAVBQQ010000069.1:0-22638 GCA_031548875.1 Oscillospiraceae bacterium | reverse complement strand
CGGCATCGTAGCCGGCGCGCCACAAAAAGGCGGCCGCCAGCGCGCACAGCACAAGCGGCAGGGCCACCCGCAGGGCTGGAGACGGCGCATCTGCCGGTAAGATGACCTCCCGCTTTCGCGCCGGGGCACGCCCGGCGCCTGCGTCTCTAGCAACGGCCAGAACGCGGCGGCGCTTTCGCAGCCAGGCCAGCATCCAGACCAAAAAAGCGGCCCCCAGCAAAGCGCCCAGCGCCAAAACTGCCCGCCCCGGCAGCAGGCATGCCGCCAGCGAAGCGAGCAGAAAAGCAAAGCCGAACGCCGCCAGAGGCCGTCTCATGCCTTTTTAAGAAAGGAGCGGCAGTGGTGCGAGAAAGATGATGTCGTCGCGCTTGGCGGCCTCGCCCTCGGCCAACACGGCGGCCCGGCCCACGATAGTGCCCGTGCTCTTGGCGGCCAGCGCCTCCAGCACCTTCAGAGAATCGCCCGTGCTGATGACATCGTCCACTACCAGGATGCGTTTGCCGTCCATGTACTCAAGGTCCGGCCGGTCGATACACAGACTCTGCTTGCCCGGCGTCGTGATGGACTGCACGTCGATGACCACCGGGTCCTGCATGTACAGCTTTTTGCCCTTGCGGGCAGGGATGTATTTTTTGCCGCTCTGGCGGCTCATCTCATACGCCAGCGGGATGGCCTTTGCCTCGGCGGTAAAGATGACGTCGAACGCCGGCACCTTCTGGATGAGCGCGCTTGCGCAGGCGATGGTGAGCTCCACATCGCCGAACATGATGAACGCGGCGATGGAAAGGTCGTCGTTTATCTTGCAGACGGGCAGCTCCCGCGTGAGGCCGGCCACCTCCAGCGTAAGGGTGCTCTTCATCGTTTTGTTGGCCGTTTGGTTCATGGTTCCTCTCCTCTGCTCTCCACTTTCGGGGCCTGTTCCCCGTAGAAACACAGGACCCATCTCTTTACATTTTGTTTTTAAGTTTGACTTTTAAATGTTATTTATTGCGAAAACAAGCTCAGCCCGGGGGCCAGCCCATGGCCCGGCCGCCCAACACATGAAAATGCAGGTGGTCCACACTCTGGCCGCCGTCTTTTCCCACATTGGTCACCACACGCCAGCCGGCGTCCAGCTCCAGCTGCTCGGCCAGGGCCGCAATGATGGCAAAAACGCTGCCCAATAGCTGCGCGTCCTCCTCTGTGAGGGCGGCCGCGCTTTGGATGTGCCGTTTGGGCACCACCAGGAAGTGCTGCGGGGCCTTGGGGTCAATGTCCCGAAAGGCGATGACCTCGTCGTCCTCATACAGCACGGCGCTGGGGATCTCTCCCCGGGCAATCTTGCAGAACAGGCAGTCTTGCATCTGCGCTCTCCTTTCGTGGGGCTTTCTGCTTGCGTCAAACTTGCTCTCAATTCTTCAGCGTCTTTTCCACAATACCGGGCAGGGCTGCAAGCGCTTCGTCCACCTTGGTGGCGTCCTTGATGCCGGCCATGGCAAAATCTGGCCGGCCGCCGCCGCTGCCGCCAGCGATAGCGGCAATCTCCTTGGCGATGGCCCCGGCTTTCAACCCGCGCTTCACAGCGTCTTCGCCGCAGGCCACGGCCAGCGTCACCTTGCCGTCAGCCTCGCCACACAGTGCGCCCACGGCATTCGGGCGATTCTCGCGCATGCGGTCGCACATCTTGCGCAATGCATCGGGCGCAGTGCCACCCATGAACATCGTGATGACCTGCACGCCGTCCACCTCGATGGCGTCTTTGAACAGGTTCTCCGCCTTGGCGTCGGCGGCCAGATCGTTCAGCCTCTCCAGCTCCTTCTCCATGCTCTTCACGTCGGCCGCAAGGGTGGTCACGCGGGTGGGCAGGTCGGAGGGGTTATTTACTTTCAGTGTGCCGGCCATCTCGGCCAGCATCTCGTCTTTCTGGTCAAGCAGGCGCAGCACGCCGTAGCCGGTGGTGCTCTCGATGCGGCGCACACCCGCCGCCACAGAGCTTTCGGCCAGGATCTTGAAGCTGCCCAGCTGGGCGGTGTTCGTCACATGGGTGCCGCCGCAAAACTCGGTGGACCAGCCGTTCACGTCCACCACGCGCACAACGTCGCCGTATTTTTCGCCAAACAAGGCCATTGCGCCCATCTTCTTCGCCTCTTCGATGGGCAGGTTCTGCACCGTGACGGGCAGCGCACTGAATACCGCACGGTTCACAAGCTGCTCGGCCTCGCGCAGTTCTTCCGGGGTGAGTGCCTCGAAATGGGTGAAGTCGAAGCGCATACGTTCGTCGTCCACATAACTACCCTGCTGGTGCACATGCTCGCCCAGCACGTCGCGCAGCGCGCGCTGCAAAAGGTGCGCGCTTGTGTGGTTGCGCATAATGGCGTGCCGGCGGTCGGCGTCCACCTCGGCCAGCAGCGTCTGGCCGGCCTGCACGCTGCCCGTTTCCAACACGCAGGTGTGCACATACAGGCCGCCCGCGTCTTTTTTTACATGGTCCACAGCCAGGCGCGCGCCCTCGCCAGTCAGGGTACCGGTGTCGGCCACCTGGCCGCCTGCTTCAGCATAAAAAGGCGTCTTGTCCAACACAATGAGCACCGTCTGCTCGCCATCCGCAGCCGAGGTCTCGTCCACCAGCGCGTCGCCCGCCGCGATGGCAAGCACTTTTGCCTCGGTCACCAACGCTTCGTAGCCCACAAACGCGGTGGGGGCAAGATCCGTTTCGGCAAAGAGGTTGCCCTCCCAGCCGCCGATATCACGGGCCAGGCGGTCCTTGCGGGCCTGCTCCCGCTGCTTTTGCAGCTCGGCGCGGAAGCCCTCCTCGTCCACGCCCACGCCCCGCTCGGCGGCGATCTCCCGCGTCAGGTCGAACGGAAAGCCGAACGTATCGTGCAGTTGGAAGACCTTGTCGCTGGCCAGCCAACGGTCAAAGCCGTTTTTCACGTCGGCCAGCTGTGCTCTAGCCTGTTCAGCTGCCAAATATGCATTGGTAGTCATTTGGTTAACCAATCCGTCCAATGCTTGTTTTGCATCTGTATGCATATCACCCGCCGCTTTGGTAGCAGCAAGGCCAAATTCTTTCAACGCTTGGCCCCCCGGCCCCATCTCCTCCAACATATCGTTCAGCCGCTTGAGGCCCTCGTCCAGCGTGCGGGAGAAGCGCTCCTCTTCGGCGGCGATGTTGCGCTTGATAAAGGATGCATTCTCGCGCAGCTCGGGGTAGGCGCCCTCGTTCTGCGTGATGACCGTTTCTGTGAGCTGCTCAAGGAAGGGCCCCTTGATACCCAGCATGCGGCCATGGCGCGCCGCACGGCGCAGCAGCCTGCGCAGCACGTACCCCCTGCCCTCGTTGGAGGGCAGCACGCCGTCGCTCACCATGAACACCGTGGAGCGGATATGGTCTGTGATGACACGAATGGAGATGTCTGTGCCGCGGTCCTGTCCATAGGTCTTGCCGCTCAATGACTCCACCTGGTTGAGGATGTTGCGCACCGTGTCCACCTCAAAAAGGTTGTTCACCTCCTGCATAACGCAGGCCAGGCGCTCCAGCCCCATACCGGTGTCGATGTTGGGCGCGGCCAGCTTTTCGTAGTGGCCGGCGCCGTCCGAATCAAACTCGGTGAACACGAGGTTCCACACTTCCATATAACGGTCGCAGTCGCAGCCGGGCTTACAGTCCGGCTCGCCGCAACCAAAGGCCGGCCCGCGGTCGAAATAGATCTCGCTGCAGGGGCCGCAGGGGCCGCTGCCGTGCTCCCAGAAGTTGTCCGCCTTGCCCAGGCGCACAACCCGGTCCGCCGGCACGCCCTCCTCGTCCGTCCAGATAGCGAAGGCGTCCTCGTCCTCCTCGTAGATAGATACGTAGAGCTTGTCCGCCGGGATGGCCAGCCATCCGTCTGAGGTGAACAGCTCCCACGCCCAGTGGATGGCTTCTTTTTTAAAATAGTTCTGGAAGGAAAAATTGCCCAGCATCTCAAAATAGGTGCCGTGGCGGGCGGTGATGCCCACACTTTCGATATCTGGCGTACGGATGCATTTTTGACAGGTACACACACGGTGGCTGGGCGGTTCCTCGGTACCCAGGAACCACTTCTTCATAGGGGCCATGCCGCTGTTGATGAGCAGAAGGCTTTTGTCCCCATGGGGCACCAGCGGGAAGGACGGCAAGCGCAGGTGTTGTTTGGACTCAAAAAAGCGCAGGAACATCTCCCGCAATTCGTTCAGGCCGGTCCATTTCATGTAGGTGTGCTCTCCATTCCGGCGGGCAGGCAGATGCGCGCGTTTCCTGTTCAAAACGCCGCCTGCCGCCCTTATGCATTCTTGTATTGTATACTGTACCATCATATCCCTCAGGGGGCACCGCTGTCAAGCGCGATGCGGCGCGGCGCCGGGCGCAAAAGAGACGGCGGGACGGGGGCTTGTTGCCCCCTCCCGCCGCTTCTTTTGGATGGGAGTGAATGGGTACAGGGAGCGATGCGCCCCTTTTAAACGGTTGCAATGACGACGCCCGAATAGTACTTTTTCAGTATGGCCGAATAACTGAGCCCCTGCTTCGCGTACTTGTAGGCGCCCCACTGGCTCATGCCAATGCCATGGCCGGAGCCGGAGAAGGTGTACTTGTACCGGCTATTGGCCGAGTCGTAGCTGAACTTGAAGGAGGGCGAATCCAGCTTTGTGCCGGTGGTAGTGGCGCCGCGCATGATAGTCTGGTAGAAGTAATCGATGCTGGGGTACCGCCCGCACACGTTCACTTTTGTCACGTACCCGGCGCTGTTGGTGGCCTCCACTTTGATCCAGGTGGAGGCGCTCTTGCCGGAGGTGATGCCGGCTCCGTAGATCTGTTCCAGGCGCTTTTTCAGGTTTGCGTTCGTGATATAGCCTGTGCTGGTACCGGCGCTGGCCACGTCGGCCTTGGTTTCGGGGCTGGCCACGCTCTTGAGGTATGGCAGGTTGCTGCCCCAGTAGGCGCTGTTATTGGTTTTGCCCGCGCCGGTGGCCGTGCTGGCGGAAGCAAAGTACACCGCGCACACCTGGCCGCCGTTATAGGTCATCTTCTTGTCCAGAACAGCGTATACGGCATTCTGGACCGCAGCAGTGGGCGTCTTCAGGTACACTTGTGGCGCCGACACGCCCACCGAGTTTTGGTAGAAGATGAAGGTCTGCGCGGCGACTGCCTGCGCCTTGTACAGTTCCGTTGCCTGAGCCGCGGTCAGCTTGGAGCTGAAACCGCCCACCTCGCCCATCACGATCTGCGAGAGGATATTGAGGGCGGTGTCGGTCACCTTCACGCCGTTTTGGTTTGTGACAGTGAGCTTGCGGGCAGAGCCATAGTTGACCGGCTTGCCGGGGTTAATGTACTTGCTGTAGTCCTTGTAGCAGTAGTTCCTGTCCACATAGGCCACCGGGATGCCGCTGATGCCGCCGGTGCTGGAATACTGCCAGATGCCGGGCGTAGGCTCCCACAGGCAGTTGCCGCGGTAGTCCGCCACCCACACCTCATAGCCCTCGCGGTCCAGCTTTGCGCCGTCGATGGTGTCTTTGAGGAAGAAATAGTAGGAGTAGAAGCCGGGCATATGCTTGCTTGAAGATTTCGTTTTGATCAGGTCCATACCATAGCGCACGATGTCGGTGCGCTGGGCCTTGGTGAGGTGGGCGGTGTGCTGGGTGACCAGCGGGTCTTCGTAGTCGATGTAGACGGGCAGGTCGAAATAGATGCCGTCGCTCATCAAACGCTTCACTTCCGGCGTGCTGTAGAAATAGTCGATTTCTTCCTTCATGTCCGCCTTGCTGAAGGCGTAGCTGTACAGGTAGGTGCCCACCTTCACGCCGTTCAATTTGGCCTGGCGCACGTTGTACTCAAAGTACGGGTCGAGGCAGTAGTAGTTCTTATCGCGGCTCCAGGTAAGCGAGCGCACAATGGCAAACTTAACGCCGGCGGCTTTCACCTGTTTCCAGTTGATGTTCCCCTGGTAGACGGAGACGTCGATACCAAATTCCTTAAAAGGCGTGGTTGCCGCCGGTTTCAGCGTGAGGGCGGTGTTGTAGGAGGTCACGTTGCCCACAACGTCTTTCACCTGTATCTTTTTGGCCGCCAGTTTGGTGTTTGCGGCAAAACTTTTACTGGCGCCGGTCTGCCAGGTCTTGCCGCCGTCGAAGCTGTATTTCAGCGTCCGGTTCACAAGGGCGGTATCGGTCGCTGCTTTCACCGTCACCGTCTGCTTGGTGCCCGTACTTGCCGCCTTATAGCTCACCTTGCTAATGGTGGGAACCTTGATATAGTGCCCGTTGTGGGTGAAACGGTACACCTTGCCACTGATGGTCGCCTTGCCCGCCGTATAGGCGCCGTCGGTCTTGAAATAGTATCTGTATGCGCCAACATTGCGCCAGCCCTGTGCCATCTGGCCGTCGGCCAGCACATAGCGCCGCTTGCCCTGGACCTCGCTCCAGCCGGCGGCGGGCAGCTTGCCGCTGGAACTATAGTAGTATTTGTAGCTTTTGCCGCTCGCGGTGCGGGTCTGCCAACCAGTCTTCTGCACACCGGTTTTGCTGTCCAGGTTATACCAGCGGCTGCTTACCTTGGTCCAGCCCTTGTTGGGTATCCCCTTTGAGCCCAGGTAGTAACGGCCGGAAGAGTCTGTCATCCAACCCTGGGCAAGCGTGCCGTCCTTCAGTACATACCGTTTGTACCCATTGACGGCGGTTGTCCACCCGGAAGGGGGCAGTGCGCCTTTACTGTCGTAGTAGTAGCACAATGTGCTGCCGCCTGAGGTACGTGACAGCCAACCGGTCTTCTGGGCGCCGGTAGTGTTGTCAAAGCAGTACCACCTGCCATTGACCTTCTGCCAGCCGCGCAGGGCGCCGTCCGCGGTGAAATAAAAGCGGGCGCCGGCGCTGTTCCTGCTCCAACCAAGAACAAGTTCGCCCTGGGCGAACGCGAACGTTTCGTCCTCAATGGTAACAACGCCTTCCGCAGCCTTGCCGTCTTTATCAAAATAATGCTCGCTGCTGTCAATGGTCTGCCAGCCCACGGCCATGTGCCCGTCGGGCAAGAAATAGCGGCGGATACCGTCCACAGTGCGCCAGCCGATGGCGGAACTGCCGTCGGCGTCAAAATAGTAGCGCAGAATCTCGCCCTTTTCCGTGCGCTGTTGCCAGCCCAGCTTCTGCTTGCCGTCGGCGTCGCCAAACAGCACCCAGCGTCCGTCCAGCTTCTGCCAGCCGCGCAGGGCGCCCTCCCCGGCAAGGTAGTAGCGCGCGCCGCCGCTCGTGTGCCAGCCCATCTGCACGCTGCCGTCGGCCGCAAAGGGATAGTGTACGCCGTCCACCACGGCCGGGCCGCTGGGCGTGGTGCCGTTCGAGTAGAAATAATACAGCTTGCCGTCGATGGGCTCGAACCCGGCACCCATGTGGCCGTCGGCGAAGAAGTAGCGCCGCATGCCGGCCAGCGTGCCCCACCCCGCCGCCGGCGGTGCGCCGACCGCGTCAAAGTAATGGGTGTAGGTCTTGCCATCGTCGCCGGTACGGGTCTGCCAGCCGGTCTGCTGCACGCCGGCGGCGCTGAACAGATACCACACGCCGTCCACCATGTTCCAGCCGGTTAGCATGCCCTCGGGGGCAAAGTAGTAGCGCCGGCCGGCCATATCGGTGTTGAAGCCGGTGATCTGGCGACCCTTTGCATCGAAGGAAAACCAGGCGCCGTCCAGCTGGCAGACGCCGGTGACCATATGGCCATCCTCGGCAAAGTAGTAACGTCCGCCGTCGATCTCCTGCCAGCCGGTCGCCATGTGGCCGTCGGCGAAGAAGTAACGGTACACGCCATTCACCTCGCCAAACCCGGCGGGCACGGTGCCGTCTTCGTTATAATAGTGGGTCAGGCGGGCGCCGTCCTCGCCCACGCGATACTGCCAGCCGGTGAGCTGATAGCCCCCCGTCTGGTGGAAACTGTACCACACGCCCTCCAACTGCTGCCAGCCGGTGGCGGCGCGGCCCCCGTTTTCGGGGTCGAACCAGTAGCGGCCGGTTTCCAGCGTGAGCATGCCGGTCTGCAGGTAGCCGTTCTTATCAAAGCAGTATTGGCCGCCGTCGATGGTCTCAAGACCCACGGCGCGCTGGCCCATGCCGTTGAAGTAGTATACGCCGCCCCCGTCCTCGCCCCATTCGTCAAAACGGGGCACGTCGCCCTCCAGGAGGTGGCCGTCGGTCTCGTCGAAGGGATACGACACGCCGCCGATGTCCTGCAGGCCGCGGCACAATTTGTATTCTTCGTCCAGATAGTAGGCAAGGCCGCTCTCTTCATTCACATACCAGCCGGCCACGGCGCGGCCGTCTTCGCCAAAGAGATAGGTGTCGCCGTCAATCTCCTGCCAGCCATACTGCCGGGCGCCCAAGGGCTCGCCCGTGGTCAGCAGGTAATACAGCCCGCCGTCGATCAACTGCAGGCCGGTATATCTGTCGCCGGTAGAGTCCATGTAATAGGTCTGGCCGTCCAGCTCACGCCAGCCGTGTTCCTCGGTGGCGCCGGAGGTCACAAGCCGTCCGTCGGGGTCCAGCTCGTAGGTCCAGCCGTCGGGCGTCTGCACCGTGCCGGTGAGGATATAGCCCTCTTTGCTGAAATAATAGGTGTGCCCGTCGGGCAGTTGGGTAAGGCCCTGCGGGGCCATGCCGTCCTCGCTGAACCAGTAGCGGCGAGCGCCCTCGTTCACCCAGCCCACCTGGCGCACGCCCTCTGCATCATAGAAGGAAAGCCCCGCCTCACCGCGATACAGGCCCTGAACGGCCACGCCGTCTTCGCCAAACAGGTACCACTTGCCGTCCAGCTGCTGCGCGCCGGTGAGGGCGGCGTCATTCTCGCCCAGGAAGGCGTACACAGCGCCCTCCTTTAGCCAACCGCCCTTGCGGGCGCCGGTCTCGTCGAACCAGTAGTGGGCCGCGTCGCCCTCGGTGCCAATGGCTGCGACGCCGGTGAGGGCGTAGCCGTCCTCGCCATAGTACCGCGCGTCGTCCGCGGCCGCGTCGGGGTGCCAGCCCTGCCAGGCGCGGCCATTTTCGCCAAACAGGTACCGCGCGCCCGAAAGGGTCTTCTCCCCTTCGTAGCGGGTCCCGTCTTCGTCCAGATAGTAAAGATGCGTCCCGTCTTCGTCCTCGAGCCACGCAAGACCGGTGAGGGCCGCGCCGTCTTCGCCAAAGTAATACCAGCTGCCATCCAGCTGCAGCCAGCCGCCCACGGCCTGTCCGTCCTCGCCGCCAAAGTAATAGTGTCGGCCACCCGGCGCGTCGTACCAGCCGGACAGGCGCGCGCCGTCCTCGCCAAAGGCGTACAGCTCGCCGTCGATGCCGGTGAGACCGGCGGCGTAGGTGCCGTCTTCATATATGTAATAGAAGTTGCCGTCCCGGCCCACCCATTCGCCCGGTGCGCCTGTGCCTGCTGCAAGGCGGCCTTTCTCGTCGAAACGGTAATCCATGCCGTTGATGGTCTGCTCGCCGGTGAGGGCATACCCCCCATCGCCAAAGTAGAACTGGGCCTTTTGGGCGATATCGGTGAACCAGCCGGTAGCGGCCTTGCCGTCGCCCGGGCTGAAATAATAGAGCAACCCGCGCTCGTCCTGCTGCCAGCCGGACTGGCGCACGCCGGCAGAGGAGAAAAGGTACAAATCGTCGCCCAGCGTAACAAACCCGGTGAGGGCGGCGTAATCGTCGCCAAAATAGTACAGGGAGGCGCCCACGGCCTTTTCACCTTTCACGGCGGCGCCGTCTTCCTCAAAGAAGCCATACACCCGGCCGTCCACCGCGCATACGCCCGAAAGGCGCACGCCCGCGGCCGAAAAACCGTACACCTTGCCCTCGATGGTGGCAAGGCCGGTGAGGGCGTAGCCCCCATCGCCTATATAATAATAGGTATCGGCGCCCTTCTTCTGCCAGCCGTACTGTGCCCTGCCCTCGTCGTCCAGCAGGTACAGCCGTCCTTCGGCATCCTTCTGCCATCCGGTGAGCAGCAGACCGTCGGCGTCGAACAGGTACAGCGCCTTTGCGCCGCCGTCCGGGGCGGGCAACATGTGCGCGCCCACCAATGCTTTGCCGTCCGCGTCCAGATATGACCGGCCGCCGGCCCGCTCCACCCAGGCGGAGCGCAGGGCGCTGTTGTCCTTGCCGTCGAAGCAGTACCACACCCCGCCCGATTTGACCCAGCCGCCCTGGCGGAAGCCCTGGCCGCTGAAGCTATATAGTTCGTCCCCCAACTGCTGCAGGCCGGTGAGGGCCGCACCATCCTTGCCAAGGTACACACTGCCGCTTGTGTGTTGGCGCCAGGCATCACCCTCGGCGGCGCCACTGCCCGGGGCAAAGTAGTACAGCCTACCCGAAAGGCGCTGCCAGCCATACAACTGCGCGCCGGTCGCTTCATCAAAGCCGTACCGGCCGCCGTCCAGTTCCTGCAGACCGGTCAGCGCATAGCCATCCGGACCAAAATAGTATACGGCAGCGCCCGGCTGCTCCTCGGCCGTGGCTTTAATTTTTGCCAGGTTTGTATCCGCATTCGCGGCGGAAGCCGCGGGCTTTTGGGGATACCAGCCGCTCACGGCGGCATCGTTCTCGCCCGCAAAGGCGTACACCCGGCCGCCCAACGTGAAGAGACCGCTCTGGCGCACACCATCCTTGTCAAAGTAGTAGCGGAGCGAATCGATCTTCTGCAGGCCGGTGAGCGCATAGCCCGCAAGGCCCAGGTAGTAATTCTTGCCTTCGTTTTGGGCCCAGCCGGCGGCGGCCTTCCCGTCGTCGCCAAAGCAGTACACCCGGCCTGATAAGGTCTGCCAGCCGGTGCACATGCGGCCGTCGGCGTCAAAGTAATACAGGGCGCCGGCAATCTTGGCAAGGCCTGTGAGCGTTTCGCCATCCTCCCCCACATAGTAGCGGGCGCCGCCTTCGTCTACCCAGCCAACCAGGCTGGTGGGTTCGGTTTCGTCGGTATCCGCGTGGTCATCAATAGCCACCGGTTCGTCGATGGTGGCCGGGTCGTTCGCCGGTTCTTGCGTGTCCGGCGTCACATCGGGAGGTGTGGACACCGGGGCGTCCTGCCCTGACGCAAGCGGCGCTTCAGGCGCAGCATCATCCGCCGCGTTCGAAGCCGGCGCCTTGTCATTGCCGCTCGCTTCTTTGTCCGCCGCTTTAGCCTCAGAGGGCTGCAGCACGTCATGTTCGTCCGCCAGAACGGCGCCCTCGGCCTGCTGGCCGCCAAAAAGCTCCGAGATGACGGGCAGCACCCCCGGCGAGATGACCGACGTTACCACGACGGCAACGGCCAACACCCCCGCCAGGCAAGATAAAACGGCTCCGATCCTCTTTTTCATAACAAACCTCACAGCCAAGCATATACCTTATGATGTGTAAACACCTTTACACTCGGGCAAAAAACTACCAGATATTGTGTCGTACGCGGTCGCTCCCCTTTTTGCGATCGTTCGGTTTTAAACGTATATGCGAACAAATTCCCGCGTTTTAGTAAAGTAAGGTATACTATCCTTATTATAGATTTATTATACCACTTTCCGCTAGGATTTCAAGTTTTTTCACGCTATTTCTGTGTTTTACATACCGCACTTCTCATTTTGTCAAATATATGTTTTACATACGTTATTTTTCTCCTACTTGTCATGTGTTTTCGCACTCATTTTCCTCTTTTTCACCTTTTTGTTGTATAGTATTTTTGCTTTACATTTATGCCTTTCTTCTCTCTTTTGCTTGTATATCGACTGGTGAATCCATATAATGAGAGTGAGAGCAACCGGAGAAAGCATAATCTGTTTTGACTGGCTTTTGCCGCCATCATGACGATGCCTGCAAGGAAAGGAACGGGATAGCAATGGGCTCACAACTCTTCACAGAGGGGGTCAAGCCAGGGGGGCTGACCACCGGCACCGAGATACGCATCCTGCTGTGCTACTTGATGGACAGTGTGGGCGCGCCCGTGCGCCGGGAGGAACTGGAGGAAGTACTCTTGGGCGAGGAGCTGGCCAACTATTTTGCCATGGCAGACAGTCTCTCCCAGTTGATTGAACAGGGGCTTGTGGCCGAGAGTGACGCCGGCTATACGGTCACCGAAAGTGGCAAGACCGTGGCCCGCACACTGGCAGATGACCTGCCCCGCACCATACGCGATACCGCCGTACGGGGGGTCATACGGGCACAGCAGTATGCCGCGCGGGCTGCCGTGCACAAAAGCGAGGTTGTTTCGGGCCCCGGCGGGCGCGCCGTACATTGCGCTATCGAGGATGACGCCGGGCCGCTGTTCCGCATGGAACTGTACATGCCGGACGAGCTTACGGCCGCCGCCGTACGCGAACAATTCATCGAAAAAGGCGACGAAGTATACAAGCTGGTGCTGGCCGCCCTCACAGACAACCGTTCGCTTGCCGAAAAAGCCCTGCTGCGGCTGAAAAATCCTTGATCAAAGGGCCTTTCCCCCTGCCGTACAGCGCAAAAAAACTCGCAAAAAGTCAAAAAGAAAGAGCTATATTTTGCAAAAAGCGCAAAATATAGCTCTTGTTTACGTTTTATTTTTATGTAAAGCGTTTTAGCTATACACAAAAAACACAGGGCTGCACCCACTCCTTCGGTTCCACTCTGACAAAACACTATTGAATGACCATTGAATTAAAAATGCGTCCACCCATTTCTTGGGCATTTTCTGTCCTTTTTGTGCTTGTCGCGCCAGCGTTACCGCCGGCCGGGACCGCCCTCCATGATGCCGCTGCCACGGAACACGCCGCGCACCGTCTGGCAGAATATCTGCGCGTCCACCCGAAAACTGATATGTTTGGCGTAGTAGCCGTCAAACTCCGCTTTCTGGTGAATGGGCAGTTCGTCGCGTCCATTCACCTGGGCGTAGCCGGTAAGACCGGGCAGCAGGTCGTTCGCGCCGCTGAGGGCGCGGGCGGCCACAAGGTCGTCCTGGTTCCACAGCGCCGGCCGCGGGCCAATGATGCTCATATCCCCTTTAAAGATATTCCACAGCTGGGGCAGCTCGTCCAAGCTGGTGCGGCGCAAAAAGCGGCCCATGCGGGTGATGTGGGTGTCCGGATTTTGCAGAAGGTGGGTAGGCGCATCCTTTGGAGTGTCGCTGGCCATCGAACGAAACTTATAGATGGTGAACAGACGGCATCCCCTGCCCACCCGCCGCTGTGTGAAGAACACCGGGCCGGGCGAATCACATTTGACAAGCACCGCCAGCACCAAAAAAAGAGGCGACAGGATGATGAGCGCCAGCGCCGAAAGTATCACATCGCCGCAACGCTTTACAAACCGGGCATAGATCCCCGACACTTAGGCATCCCCCTCCCCTACGAAGGGATCATGCTGAAAGGTGGGCACAATGTCCAGCAACGCCTGCATCAGGTTATCGCTATTGTTGGAATAGGCGATCTGTTTAAGGCTGGCCAGATGATCGAAGAAGGTTTCCTTGTTCAGCATCAACGGGCTGCCGATGTATATCTTCCGGTTGTCCGTCTGAGCCAGGCCCTCCTCGTCCATCAGGAGTTCTTCGTACAGCTTTTCGCCCGGACGCAGGCCGGTAAAGTGGATCTCAATGTCCTTGTACGGGATGAACCCTGCCAGCTTGATGAGGTTTTCGGCCAGCTCCAGTATCTTCACCGGCTTGCCCATGTCCAGAACGAATATCTCGCCGTCGCCGCCCATGCCAGCGGCCTCCAGCACCAAGCTCACCGCCTCGGGGATGGTCATGAAATAGCGCACAATGTCCGGATGGGTGACGGTGAGCGGGCCACCGCGGGCAATCTGCTCCTTGAACAGCGGCAGCACCGAGCCGTTCGAACCCAACACGTTGCCAAAGCGCACGGCCACAAACGAGGTTTTGCTGCGCTGGGCCATACATTGGATGATCATCTCGCACACGCGCTTGCTGGCGCCCATCACGTTTGTGGGGTTCACGGCTTTGTCGGTAGAGATGAGCACGAACCGCTTGGTACCGTACTTTTCGGCGGCCAGTGCAGTGTTGTAGGTGCCAAACACGTTGTTCTTCACAGCTTCTTCGGGGCTAAACTCCATCAGCGGCACGTGCTTGTGCGCCGCCGCGTGGAACACCACCTCCGGCCGGAAACGCGCAAATAAAGCCTCCACCTTCCTGGAGTCCCGCACCGAGGCGACCATCACGTCCAACCGCAGCGTAGCGCCGTACTGGCGGGCCAGCTCCTGCTGGATGGAATACACATTGTTCTCGTAGATGTCCACGATGATAAGCTGGCGGGGGCTGTGCGCGGCGATCTGGCGGCAGAGCTCGGAGCCGATGGACCCGCCCCCGCCCGTCACCATGACCACCCGGTTCTCGATCAGACTGCCCGACTGCTCGCTCAGCGCCACCGTCTCGCGGCCAAGCAGGTCTTCCACCCGCACCTCGCGTATGCGGCTGGTCAGGTCCCCTCCCTCGGCCATCAGCTGGCGCAGGTCCGGCAGGATGCGCAGGTTGCATTTTGTCTTGGTGCAGGAGTTCAGGATGCGCTGGCGGTTCTCTTCGTCGATGGTGGGGATGGCGATGATGATGGTGTCGATCTCGCACTGGTCCACCAGTTCCACAATCTCCTCTGTGGTACCCATGATCTGCACGCCCAGCATGTACCGGCCCACCTTGTCGGGCGCGTCGTCCACCACGCAGATGATGTTCATGTCTGTTTCCGGGTCCTTGTTCTGTTCGTGCATCAGCGTTGCAGCGGCCTCGCCCGCACCCACCACCATCACACGGCGGCGTTTCAGGCCTGTGCGTTGCAGCCGGGTGTTGCGGTACATTCGGAATGTGAGCCGCGAATACAGCGTGATAGAGGTGGCAAACAGAGCAGACAGGAACATGACCGAGAGGGGCACCTGCCTATCGTAAAAAATAACAAATGACCCGACGATAAATATAGCCACCGCAATGGCGGACGCCACCATCAGGCGGAAAAACTCCACCACCTCCGCATAGCGCCACAGGCTGTCGTACATGCCCATCAGGCCGTACACGATTTCGTAGCAGCACACAAAAAAGATACAGCTGCCCACCATCAGCGGGATATAGGTCGTCCACTGCAAACGGCCCTGGATCAAGATCCAGGGCACGATGTAGCAGACGATTTCCACCGCGATATCGAACGCGATGAGGATACCTTTCCGGTTGTGGCTGAGCCACTTCGCAAATTGCTTGGACATTCCATCACCTTTCGGTCAAATATCTTGCCGCCGTGACAGGCATCCGCCTTTACGCAAGAGTGAAATCCACATTTCCCTGCGAGATATCCACCCCGGTCACCAGCACCTGCACCGCGTCGCCCAGGCGGAAGCACCTGCCCGTCTGTGCGTCGGTGAGACAGACGCCCTCGGTGAGGTTCATGCTGCCCTCCGAGAGATGGGAGATGTGGATGAGCCCCTCCACGGTGTTGGGCAGCTCCACATAGATACCGAAACGGGTAACCGAGGAGACGACGCCGTCGAAGGTGTCCCCGATGAAACGTTGCATGTATTCGGCCTTGTAACAGTCGTCGCAGTCGCGCTCCACCTGCTGGGCCACCAGCTCCCGTTCGCTGGACTGCGCCGACGCCACCTCTGCAAACGTCTTGTACTTCTTGCGCAGCTGCGTCTCCGGCATGCCGTCCGCCACATCGGAGAGGATGCGGTGGATGGCAAGATCCGGGTAGCGCCGGATGGGTGAGGTAAAATGGGCGTAATCTTCCAGCGCCAGGCCGTAGTGGCCCTTGGGCAGCGGCTCATACTTGGCTTTGGCCATGGTGCGCAGTACGCCCGTGTGCACCGGTTTTTCCACATTGGTGCCACGGGTGTCGTTCAACAGTTTTGCAAATTCCTTCTGGGTGGGCTCTTCGCCGGCAAAGCGAAAATCCACCCCGGCGGCCACCAACAACGCCTTCAGTCCCTCAAAACGGTCGGCCGAGGGCTTGTCGTGCACGCGGTAGACGAAGGGGATGTCCAGCCGGCGGGCCAGGTGTGCGGCAGCGGTGTTGGCCATGAGCATGAACTCTTCGATCATGCGCTCTGCCTCGCCCCGGGCGCGGCCTTCCACGCCTACGCACACGCCCTCCTCGTTGATGGTGAGGGCCGGTTCGTCGTTCTCGATCTCCATGGCGCCGCGCACGGCACGCTGCTTTGCCAGCTTTTGGTAGATCTCCTCCAGCACCGAGAGACTCTCGCGCACCTCGGCGTATTTCGTCTCAGTCTCATCGCTCGCGGTACCCTCGAACAGCTCGTTGATCTCCGCGTATACACCCTTCACCCTGCTGCGGATGACCGTTTTATAAAACCGGTAGTCCAGCATGCGAGCATCGGAGTCCAGCGTCATGATACAGGAAAAGGCCAGACGGTCTTCCTGGGGGTTCAGGCTACAGATGCCGTTGGACAGCTGGCGGGGAAGCATGGGGATGACGCTGTCGCCATAATAGATGGAGGTGCCGCGGCGCAGAGCCTCTTCGTCCAACGAGCTTTTGGGCTGCACATAGTGGCTCACGTCGGCAATGTGCACGCTCAGGCGGTAGCCGTCCAGCACCTTGTGTGCGCTCACGGCGTCGTCGATGTCTTTGGTGGAGGCGGAGTCGATGGTGAAGATGGGCTCGCCGCGCAAATCGCGCCGGGTGCGCGTCTCCTCCTTGGTCACCTTGGCGGCGCCTACCTCCTTGGCCTCCTCCTTCACGGCGGCGGGGAAGTTCTTCTCCACCCCACTGCCATACAGGATGGCCTTGACGCACTGACGGGCGGAATCGGCCGAGCCAAAACGCACCACGATACCCACGCGGTGATCTTCGTGGCGTTTACCGCGCTCCAGTATGATGCCGGCGGCCTTCTCGCCCTCCTTGGCGCCTCCGTCGGCGCTTTTGCGGATGAAGAGCGGGGTATCCTTGGCGTTGTCCGGCACAAGGGCAAGGCGGCCATCCACCTTCTGCATGGTGCCCACTACGCGGTTCTGCGGCTCCAGCACCTCATCCACCTCACCTTCGCGGCTGCCCTCCACACGCGGATAGGCGGACAGGGTCAGTTCAATCTCATCCCCCGGCATGGCGCCCTGCAGGCTGTGCCCCGGGATGAACACGTCGCCGCTGCCGTCCAGCGGCGACGCAAACCCGAACGAGCGCCCCAGCTTCACAAGCGTGGCGCGCAGGGGCTCCGGCCGGGCACCGGTGAGCGAATAGACGCCTCGGTCGTCGCGCACCTTGCCCTCGGCGGCCATCTGTTCGAGCGTTTTTGATATCTTCTTGCGGTCGGCGCCGGTGCTGTTCTTCAGCTGTTTTGCGCTTCTCGGCCCGCGCGACAGTTCCTTCATCAAGCTGGATCTAAGCGACATGGCTTGCTCCTCTTTTGTAAAAAAGCGCCTTGAAATGAAATTTCAAGGCGCCGTATGGGGTGTGGTTCAAGCAGAGAAAATACCGTTGAACACGTTGACCAGCACTGTGAGGACAAACAATATGATGCCGGCAATCTTGGTGATCTTGGCCAGGCGCGCTTCCTTGCCTCGAACGCGGGTCTCGCCCGACATCCCGTCTACACCTGTAATGACGCCCGAGAGACCCTGGCCTTTCTGCGCCTGCGAAAGGACGGCCACGACCACAACCAGGCAGGTGATGATCATGAGCACACCCGCGATGATTTCCACAACTGACATTTGATACCCTCCACCGGGGTGGCGCCTGCTTGTGCCCCGCCCCTACGTTTTCATTTTTTATCTGCGCCCGCCCCTGTTGGCAAAAAGGATATTTGAAAAGCAACACCCGGCAGCGCGTTTTTACAATATGGCCCGCTTGGCATGCGGGGGAAAAACGACAGCATGGATGGCCGCAACCGCCGTTCAACAGACAATATCTTACCACATGAATGGTAAAAAATCAACCTGATTTATGGTTAAGGACAGGTTAAATGTACGTTCCGGTCACCCTTCGCCGCCCTCCGGCTGCGAGGCCTCCATCGGGAGGACGGCTCCGGCGGCCTCCTCCAGCCCGATCTGTTCGCCAAAGTCTTCGGCGCGTGGCAGCGCCCCGGCCGCCGGCAGGCCGCGCACGCGGAAGCGGTGCGGATCGCGCAGTTTCAGCTCTTCAGCCAGGCGCACCGCGGCGATGCGCTGGCCCTTTTTCAGCGTGAACACATTTACGCCCGCCGTGTTCTTGGTGCTCTTTTGGGGTATCTGGGCCGTGCCCACCAAGAGCAGCCGCCCGCCCGTCGATTCGAAGGCGATCTCCGTCTCGGCGGCAAAGCCCTCCATCCAGGCCAGGGGGGCCTTGTCGCCATACGCGTTGATGAGCTTCTTGCGGTTCTGCTTTGTGGCGTAGCTGGCAAGCTCCACCCTGGCCACCTTGCCGTTCTGGAAGACGAACAGCATGAAGCCGGCGTAATCGTCCGTAAGCACCATGCACAGGGGCAGCTCGTCCTCGTCCATACCCAGGCGCGCGGGCAGGTAGTCGCCCATCACACTCGCCTTGCCATCCTCAAAATCGCCCACGCGGCATTTGTACACCTGGTGCCGGTTTGTGAAGAAGAGCGCCTCGGCGGTGTTGTGGCTCTCCACCTGCCGCGCGATCTCATCCCCCTCCTTCAGCTTCTGCTCTCCGCTCATGCGCAGGCTCTGCGGGGTGATCTTCTTGAAGTAGCCTTCTTTCGTGAAGAAGACGGTGACCGGGTAATCGGGCAGGGCGTCCTCCTCTGCGGCGTCCTCGTCATCGGCCACGTCATACAGTATCTCGCTCTTGCGCTCGATACCATACTTTTTGCGCACATTTTCCAGCTCGTCGATGATGATCTTCTTCACCTTGGCCGGGCTTTTCAACACGCTTTCCAGCTCGGCGATGTCGGCCTGCAGGCCTTCTATCTCCTGTGTGCGGCGCAGGATGTACTCCCGGTTCAGGTTGCGCAGGCGTATCTCCGCAACATAGTCGGCCTGTTCCTTGTCGATGCCGAAGCCGATCATTAGATTGGGCACCACTTCCGCTTCCTGTTCCGTCTCGCGCACGATGCGCACGGCCTTGTCGATGTCCAGCAGGATGGCCGCCAACCCCTTGGCCAGGTGCAGTCTCTTCTGCTTGCCCGAAAGCTCGAACCCGGTGCGCCTGCGCACGCACTCGGTGCGGAAGGCCGTCCACTCCTCCAAGATTTCCCTCACGCCCATCACCCGGGGCATGCCGCCCACCAGGATATTGAAGTTACAGGAGAAGTTGTCCTCCATCGGCGTCAGGCGGAAGAGCTTGGCCATCAGTTTGTCCGCATCCTGGCCGCGCTTCAGGTCCAGCGTGAGCTTGAGACCATTCAGGTCGGTCTCGTCGCGCATATCATTCAGTTCTTTCACCCGGCCGTCCTTCACAAGGTCGGCGATCTTGTCCATCACCGCTTCCACCGTAGTGGTGGGCGGTATCTGGGTGACCTCCACCATGTTGCCCTCCGGCTCGTGGCGCCAGCGGGCCCGCACCCGCACGCTGCCGCGGCCGGTGCTGTAGATGGAGTCGATCTCCGCCTCGTTGTACAGGATATACCCGCCGCCCGCAAAGTCCGGCGCGGGCAGTGTGGTTTTCAGGTCGTGGTTTGGATCCTTGATAAACTCGACGGTCGTCTCGCACAGCTCGGCCAGGTTGAACGAGCAGATGTTGGACGCCATGCCCACGGCGATGCCCAGCGTGTTGTTGGCAAGGATGGTGGGAAAGGTGACCGGCAGCAGCGTGGGCTCGGTGGTGGTGGCGTCGTAGTTGGGCTCAAAATCCACCGTTTCCTTCTCGATATCGCGGAACAGTTCCTCACAGATAGGCTCCAGCCTTGCCTCGGTGTACCGGGCGGCTGCGCTTGCCATGTCGCGGCTGTACGCCTTGCCAAAGTTGCCCTTCGAGTCCACCAACGGGGCCAGCAGGCTCTCGTTGCCGCGCGCCAGGCGCACCATCGTGTCATAGATGGCGGCGTCGCCATGGGGATTCAGGTGCATGGTGGCACCCACAATGTTGGCACTTTTGGTGCGGTTGCCCTTCAAAAGACCCATGTCGTACATGGTGTACAGCAGCTTGCGGTGCGCGGGCTTAAAGCCATCCATCTCGGGCAACGCACGGGATACGATGACGCTCATGGCGTAGGGCATATAGTTGCGCTCCAGCGTCTCGGTAATGCCCGTCTCCTCTATGGCGCCCGCGCCGGGAATCTCCACATGGTCGCCCAGTTGCGGGCGGGCGGGCGCCCTGTTGTCTTCCTTCTTCCTCTTTGCCAAACAAATTCCCCTTCTTGTTCCGCAAGCGGGCCCCTGGGGCGGCTTGTGGCTGGTTCATACTAGCGTGCCGTGCGGCAAAATCGCTGCTTATCGGTCTTTTCTCCCCCTGGTGCGGTCAGCTCACATCCAACTCGTCCAGATACTCGTACCCATGGTTGGCAATGTGCTCCTTGCGGCCGGCCAGGTTGTCACCCAACAGCAGCTCAAACACCTCCGCCGTGCGGTGGGCCTCTTCGGGCGTCACCTTCACAAGGCGGCGGGTCTCGGGGTTCATGGTGGTCAGCCACATCATCTCCGGGTCGTTTTCACCTAGGCCCTTGCTGCGCTGAATGGCCACCTTCTCCTTCTCCCCTATCCGCGCCAGCACATCCGCCTTCTCGCGTTCGTCGTAGGCAAAATAGGTCTTGCTCTTGGTGCTCATCTCATATAGCGGCGTCTCGGCGATGTAGATGTACCCCTCCTCGATGAGCGTGGGCACCAGCCGGTAGATCATGGTGAGGATGAGCGTGCGGATCTGGAAGCCGTCCACGTCGGCGTCAGTGCAGATGATGACCTTGTTCCAGCGCAGGGAGGCGAGATCAAAGGTGGCGAGGTCCTTGCGGCCTTTGCCGCCCAGCTCCACCCCACAGCCCAGCACCTTGATGAGGTCGGTGATGATCTCCGACTTGAAGATGCGACTGTAGTCCGCCTTCAGGCAGTTGAGGATCTTGCCGCGCACCGGCATGATGGCCTGGTACTCGCTGTCCCGGCTGGTCTTCACGGCGCCCAGGGCGGAATCGCCCTCCACGATGTAGATCTCGCGCCTGGCCGGGTCCTTGCTGCGGCAGTCCACGAATTTCTGCACCCGGTTGGCGATATCCATCTGGCTGGCAATCGTCTTTTTCAGGCTCTGGCGCGTTTTTTCGGCGTGCTCGCGGCTCTGCTTGTTCACCAGCACCTGCTGGGCGATCTTCTGTGCTTCCTCCGGCTTTTCGAGGAAATACACTTCCAGCGAATGCTTCAAAAACTCGGTCATCGCCTGGGCGATGAAACGGTTGGTAATGGCCTTCTTGGTCTGGTTCTCGTAACTGGTGATGGTGGAGAAGGAGGAGGAGATGTAGACGAGGCAGTCCTGCACATCGGTGAAGGTGATGCGGCTCTCGTCCTTCTTGTACATGCCCTTCTGGCGCAAAAATGCGTCGATCTGGTTCACGAAGGCGGTCTTCACAGCGCGCTCCGGACTGCCGCCATGCTCTAGGAAACTGGAGTTGTGGTAGTATTCCAGCATCTGTACCTTGTTGGAAAAGCAGAAGGCGGCGCCCATCTTCACCCTGTACTCGGGGCGGTCCTCCCTGTCGCGCCCTTCGGCCGACGACGACACCGACACCACCGGTGTGAATGCATCCTGCCCCGCCACCTCGGCCACATAATCCGAGATGCCGTTCTCGTAGAAGAAGTCCGTCTTGCGCTCACTCTCGTCGGCCATCTCATCCACAAATTCAAAGTGCACGCCCTCGTTTACCACCGCCTGCCGCTTCAGCACGTCGCAGAACCATTCCCTGGGCACGGCTATATCGGTGAAGACGGCGAGGTCCGGCTTCCAGCGGATAAGCGAACCGGTGCGCTTGAAGCGGGTGGGCTCGCTGTGCAGGCCGCCCACGTTCTCGCCGCGCTCAAAGTCCAGGTGGTAGTGGTTGCCGTCCCGCCACACGTCGGCGGTCATCCACTCGCTGGCGTATTGAGTGGCCGTGAGCCCCAGGCCGTTCAGGCCCAGCGAATACTCGTACCCGTCCTGTTCGTTCTCGTTGTACTTGCCGCCCGCGTACAGCTCGGTGAAGACAAGCTCCCAGTTATAGCGTTCTTCCTTGTTGTTGTAGTCCACCGGGATGCCCCGGCCAAAGTCCTCCACGGCAAAGCTGCCGTCGCGGTATCGAGTCATCACGATGCGCTCGCCAAAACCGCCGCGCGCCTCGTCGATGGAGTTGGAGAGGATCTCGAAGATGGCGTGCTCGCAGCCCTCCAGCCCGTCGGAACCAAAAATGACGCCCGGGCGTTTGCGCACCCGGTCGGCACCTTTCAGGCTGGTGATGCTCTCATTGTCGTACACATGTGTCTTTTTGGGCATGCGATTCCTCCGTGTTGCCGCCATTCTCTCTGTAAAAACAGCGCGCCTTGGTGCGCTTCCACAGCAGCATGCTTACAAGCTGCTGCCACCTGCAAAAGAGGCGCTTATGCGCCTCTAAAGCAGTGTACCACCGCGATTTTGAGCATCTGCATCGCAACCGCATCTCAGATGCGGCCGCCTGCACTCACCCGTCCTCGCGTTCTTTTTCCGTTTCCCCGCCTGCGGGCTCATCGCCTTCGGGCTGCTGATCTTCGTCCGGTTCGTTCAACACCTCTTCTGCTTGGGCGTCGCTTTCTCCGGCGGCTTCCTGCTCCGTCTCGTTTGGGATCAGCCGCGCGGCAAAAGTCTC